>NZ_LJOU01000019.1:0-63299 GCF_001672085.1 Anabaena sp. AL93
CCCCACCTCCCCTACCTCCCCACACCCACATACTGGAATCCAGCCCTGACCATTGCTTGACGGTCAAGGAAATTACGACCATCAATCATGACAGCATGGTTCATTAATTTTGCCATTTTCCCATAGTCCAAAGTGCTGAACTGTTGCCATTCGGTGACAAGTACCAAAGCATCACAGCCATCTGCTAGTCTTTCCGCATCAGTTTCTACTAACACACCAGAAAGACCATGACGCATTCCTGTTTGGGAAATAATGGGGTCATAAGCCTTGACTTTCGCTCCCAATCGGTTAAGTTGTTCAATCAAGATTAGTGCCGGTGCGTCCCGTAAATCGTCTGTATCTGGTTTGAAGGTTAAACCGAGTAGTCCCACAGTCTTACCTTTGAGGATTTTTAAAGCCTGTTGGAGTTTTTCTAGGGCGATTAGGCGTTGACGTTCGTTAACACTGACAGCGGCTTTCATGAGTTGGGCTTCATAGCCATAATCATCAGCGGTGTGAATGAGGGCGGAAACATCTTTGGGGAAACATGAACCACCCCAACCAATACCAGCTTGTAAGAACTTGCTACCAATGCGGGAATCTAAACCGATGCCTTTTGCTACTTGGGTAACATCCGCACCGACGCGATCGCATATATTAGCAACTTCATTGATAAAACTGATCTTGGTGGCTAAAAAGGCATTAGCGGCATATTTAATCATTTCTGCCGAACTTAAATCTGTTACCAAAACTGGAACAGGAGGCAAAGATTTATCAGCCGCAAATTTGCGTTCGACAATTGGCGCATATAGTTCTTTCATCATGCCAGTGGCTTGTTGACTATTGCCACCTAAGACAATCCGATCAGGGTTAAATGTATCATGAACTGCTGAACCTTCCCGGAGAAACTCTGGATTACTGACGACATCAAAATCATTAGCAATCTTCGATAATTTATCATCACTAGCTGTATCACCAGATATCAGCAATGTTTTTTGACGTTCAGCAATCCCGTCTAAAACAATCATTCTTACCCAGTCACCAGAACCAATGGGGACAGTAGATTTGTTGACAATTACCTTATAGCCACCTTGAAGATTTTCGCCAATGCCACGAGCCACAGCTTCTACATATCGGGTATCACTTTCACCATTGGGTAAAGGAGGAGTTCCCACAGCAATAAACAGGATTTCTCCATGATTAACACCAGCCGCGAGATCACTAGAAAATTGAATATTGCCACTATTAATAGCAGACTGCATAATTTCCGAAAGTCCTGGCTCAAAAATCGGTGACTGCCCAGACTTCATTAATTTTACTTTTTCTTCGTTATTATCTATGCAAATTACATCATGGCCAATATGAGCCAAACAAGCACCAGTTACTAAACCAACATAACCAGTACCAATTACGCAAACACGCATTTTTAAAACCCCTGTTTTTTATAGTTGTCAGTTGTCAGTTGTGAATCAATGATTGGTGATCCTTTAGGTAAGGCGTAATGCTAAACCTGTTGGAAACGTTGACGGAAATCTTCAATCATCAGTTTTAAACCATCTTGCAGAGGAATAGTGGGTTCCCAATCTAACAAAGTCTGTGCCTTGGTGATATCGGGACGACGACGACGGGGATCATCAGCAGGTAGGGGTTCAAATTTAATTTCTGCATCTGGGTTAATCAGGTTTTGTACAGCCTGAGCTAGTTCTAAAATCGTATATTCATCAGGATTCCCCAGATTTATAGGTCCTGTATGTTCACCATTCATTAATCGCATTAGCCCATTTACTAGGTCGGAAACATAACAAAAGCTCCGGGTTTGTTGACCTTCACCATAAACAGTTAAAGGCGTACCTCGTAATGCTTGAGCCACGAAATTGCTGACTACGCGCCCATCATTTTCCAACATTCTCGGTCCATAAGTGTTGAATATCCTGGCGACGCGAATCTCGACTTTATTCTCTCTGTAGTAGTCAAATGCCAGGGTTTCAGCCATTCTTTTGCCTTCGTCATAACATGAGCGAATGCCAATGGGATTGACGCTGCCTCGATAATCTTCAGTCTGGGGATGAATTTCTGGATCTCCGTAAACTTCGCTTGTAGAAGCTAATAAAAATCTGGCTTTAACCCGTTTAGCTAAACCTAACATATTGAGTGTACCAATGACGTTAGTTTTAACAGTTTTAATGGGGTTATACTGGTAATGCACAGGGGACGCTGGACAAGCCAGATGATAAACCTGATCCACTTCTAAGCGAATTGGTTCGGTAATGTCGTGACGAATCACTTCAAAATTAGGATTGTCTAACCAATGGAGGATATTATGTTTCTTTCCTGTGTAGAAATTGTCCAAACAAATGACTTCATGACCATCATTCATTAATCTGTCAATCAGATGAGAGCCAATAAAACCAGCACCGCCTGTCACTAAAATTCTCATATTTTTCCTTCTGCTAATATTTACTTTTAGTATGCACTTCATGTTGTTGTATATTACCCACATTGGCAACAAAAACAAGCATATTTATCTCAGAATTGTTGTATAGCGGTTTTTAATTCAGCGAAGTTCAAGCACCCCACCTCCAACTTCCTCTCCGCAAGCAAGGAGGGGGCTATAATGTACTCGATATGATTAGGAAATGCTATGTATGGCTTTTGAGTTCAGCAATTCTCATTTTAAGGTTTCATGACATTTAAACCCTTACATTCTTAAACATTTACAGTCATTGCCAGCGAAGGGAAGCAATCACAACCCTTGGGATTGCTTCATTTCACTTCATTCCATATGGCTAAAGCCATGCTTCGCTAATGCAATAACATTGTGTAATTAATTCTGTCTCACTACTTAGAAGCAACCATAAGTAGGGTTTGCTGAAAAAGTTGTCTATGAGCGCTAGAAGTTCAGGAGTCAGGAGTCAGAATTATCAGGAGGTAAGAATAGTCTTGAATCTGAAACGTGATAGGTTTTTAATAGTTTCCATGCTTATTCCTTGCACCAATACCTTGTCCATTTTCTGCTTTGTTGGGTTTCATGCTTCAATCCAACCTACAAATCAAGGCTTTTTCTAATTTGGACAAGGTATTGCTAAGAGAACACCAAAAAATAAATTACCCAATTTTGTGGGATGGGCATACTATGGCTAACGCCACGCTACGCTATCGACAAGCTCAGCACAAGTCCTGCCCGTCCTTGATGATTAGTGGGCTTTTCGTCCCGCACCACAAGAAATTTTTGGGTATTTTTTTAATTGGAAGTCCCTAAGTAAACAATCATAGATAAATTGGTAAAGAAAAGTGAATCTCCCTTTGATTACTCATGCTAAAAAGCATAACAAAAAAATAGCAATTGTTACAGGTGAAGACGTATTTAGCTATAGTGATTTACTCCACATCTCTGGGCTAATTGCCACAGGTCTGCTGAAGGATACAGAAGACTTACAAGAACAGAGAGTTGCTTTTCTTATCCCCCCTGGGTTTGAGTATGTAGCCACTCAGTGGGGAATTTGGCGGGCTGGGGGAATAGCGGTACCGTTATGTGTTTCTCACCCCCGTCCAGAATTGGAGTATGTGATTACTAATTCGGGAGCATCAATTATTGTTGTCCATCCCCAATTTGAGGATATACTGCTATCGCTTGCCACTGAAAAAAATTTACGCTTTATTCTCACCTCAGCAACACTCCCAGATCATGTTACTACCCTACCAAATATAGATATTCAAAGACGGGCATTAATTCTTTATACGAGTGGGACAACAGGTAAACCCAAGGGTGTGGTGACAACTCATGATCATATTCAAGCGCAAGTAACTAGCTTAGTTACTGCTTGGGAATGGACATCAGATGACCGTATTCTCAATGTACTACCATTACATCATATTCATGGGATTATCAACGTCCTGACCTGTGCTTTATGGGTTGGGGCGGAATGCCATATATTAAGTAAATTTGATGCTGAAACTGTGTGTAATCAGATTTGTGAGGGTAAGTTAACCCTATTTATGGCAGTACCAACAATTTATGTAAAATTGATTGCTGCTTGGGAAAATGCTACTCAGGAACGCCAAAAAACTATGACCGCAGGATGTGAAAAAATGCGTCTGATGGTTTCTGGTTCAGCAGCTTTACCAGTACAAGTATTAGCAAAGTGGCAAAGTATTAGCGGTCATTTTCTCCTAGAACGCTATGGAATGACGGAAATTGGTATGGCACTATCCAACTCTTTACATGGTCAACGATACGCAGGATATGTGGGTCAACCTTTACCACAAGTTGAAGTTAGATTAGTAGATGAAAATGGAGAATTAGTGCCACCAGGAATACCAGGAGAAATTCAAGTTAAAAGCCCTGGAGTGTTTTTAGAATATTGGCAAAACCCCCAAGCAACAGAAAAGGCATTTAGCAATGGCTGGTTTTGTACTGGAGATACGGCCATAGTCGAAAATGACAACTATCGTATTTTAGGAAGAATGAGCGTTGATATCATCAAAACAGGAGGGTATAAGGTTTCAGCTTTGGAAATTGAGGAAGTGTTAAGAACTCATCCAGATATTCAAGAATGTGCAGTAGTTGGGGTGACAGATTTAGAATGGGGTGAGCGAGTTTGTGCGGCGTTAGTATTACTACCAGAACGTCAATTGACATTAGAATCTTTGAGGAGTTGGGCAAAGGGGCAATTGGCAGTTTATAAGATTCCCACTCACATTTTGATAGTTGATGAATTACCCCGTAATGCTATGGGGAAAGTAACTAAGCCGCAGGTGTTTGAACTATTTCAGGCAGGATAAAGAGCGGATAATTAACGAACCCTAACAAGAGCGGCGATATGCTTGTAGCAGTGCTGCGCTATCCCCGCAAAAAGTGTTACAATGGGTCGTGGGTTTAAAGATGTCAAAAATATCTTTAATAAAAGAGATGGTAAATTATTGTCAGTAACCCAGCCCTAAAGGGACTGGGCTTGCAAGAGTAATCAAGCAAGCCGTACTGACCAGACCACCCTGAGCGTTGTCGAAGGGTAGCCGTTATTTGAGTCACGACACCCACCAAATGCGTTGCCAGTTCCCTGCTCTGTCGCTTGTGATTAAACAGTTCTAAGGTCACTGGAACAGTGTTGCAAGCCCAACAAGCTCTTATAACAGGTCGTTCGCGCCAGCGTGCCGTAGGCATCGGCTAACATTACCCCAGAAATGGGAGTTGGTTTCCAGATTCCAATCAAAAATCTGGTTTCAATTTTAATATCCACAGCGGTTAAAACCGTGGTCAGTGAGCAGTTCGGCAAGCTCATTGTAACACTTATCGAACTGCTCGTGCGGTCACTGAGCAGTTCGGCAAGCTCACTGTAACACTTGTCGAAGTCTCGTTTCCCTCTCAGGTCTAAAGACGCGCTCGTTTCCCACTTACCGGGTGTTCTTATGAAGAAATAATCAACTTTCTTGCGGCTGGGATAACATTTCAAAGTTTAATTGAATTTCAAGCATCAGAAACGCCTCACTGTTGAATGATATTTCTATTTTACTGATATAAACCTTTATTTGTTGGGTTTTCTTTCATCAATCCAATCTACAAGAGGAGCGATCGCTTAGGGACTTCCAAGAAATAAATTATCCTGATTAACGAACCACAGAGGCGCAGAGGACACAGAGGAATAAGGGTTTGAGAGATTTTTGCGTTAGGTGGTTGAGTATTTTTTTATTTGGAAGTCCCTTACGGCAGTGCGCTATTTTGTAGGATCTGTTGTAGAATAAATACCGATAAGGAAGGTGCGTTACATTTCATTAACGCACCCTACAAGAATAGCAGCACTTTTAGAGTTTGTTTGAAAACTTTTTCGTGTGGGATCTGACACCCGCAGATCCCCCTAAATCCCTCTTGAAAAGGGGGACTTTGAGGAATTTAGCCCCCCTTTGTAAGGGGGGTTGGGGGGATCTCGATTAATTCTGATACTTTTCAAACATCCTCTAAGCAAGAGATCAAACTGTGACATTGCAAAGTATATAAAGAACAGCAACCTTGTATGTCAATCATTAATATTACGGAATATTAAAGTAGTTGTACAACACCCTTATAGATAGAGTTGAATATTACTTGGTCATTAACAATGATGAAGCCAGAAAAAACATGAGAAGATTTATTGCATCCTTAATCGCTACTTGTTTGATTGCTATACTATCCCTAACTAGCTTTTCTAGTAATGCTTGGGCTTATAATCAAACTCAACTTGACCTTCTCAAAAGTGGTGTTGAACAATGGAATAATTGGAATTTACACGGTGGGAGAGGAAGCCAAGATATTGATTTAACTGGAGCAGATTTGAGTGGTTTAAACCTAACTGATGCTTTTTTACGCTTCTCAGACCTGAGTGGAGCAAATTTAGCTGGTACTAACCTACATGATGCCGATCTCATTAGTGTTAAATTAAATAATGCTAATTTGACTGGAGCAGACTTGACCAAGGCATCTTTTTCCGATACAGACTTCGGTGGAGCAAACCTAACTGGGGCAAATCTAAGTGGATACCACTATGTAGGTGATTTTATCAATTTTCAAGGCGCAAACTTGACTGATGCTAACTTGGATAGTGAGGATCTGAAAGGATGTGATTCAAGTATATATACATCTGACAGATATGACGGATATGGCAGCTTCGACAAATACAGATGCGAAACCCGTTACCGAGGGGAGAAAAAAGGAGTTAGTTTCTATCAAGCAATTTACAATGAAAATACTCAATTTCCCTCTTCAGTAAATCCAGAACTTGCTGTTGCCAAAGAACCAAAAAATCCAAAGCGTGATAGCCGTTACAAGCGCTAAGTAATTGGACAAAAATATTTACAGTCATTGCGAGCGAAGGGAAGCAATCACAACCCTTGCGATTGCTTCATTTCACTTCGTTCCATATGGCTAACGCCACGCTGCGCTAACGCAATGACATTGTGTAATTAATTCTGTCTCACTACTTATGATCCAGAATGCTATGCCAATTAGAATTTGCATATTAACAGGAAAACCCGAATATTTGGTATGATTTTCCAGAGTTTGAAGATTACAATTAAAAAATCCCTAACTTTTCCAGTAAGTTAGGGATTTTATTGTTTGTAAGGCTAATTTGGGAGGGTTCTGGAAAATGCAGATTTAATTTCTACCAGATGTCTAATTTGCAACAGCTTACCCCTTCGGTGGATTTGGTGGACACCAAAACAGGTTTTTACTGGACACTCCCAACGATTCTAAAATCCCTTTCATCACATCTGTACAATACATCCAATGTCCTAAATCGTCATACATTCGATCAGGATTAAACTCAAAATTGTAATGCAATACATGAGGCAAATTTGAAAACTCATCGGAAGATTGGGGAGAAATAATCAACAGTTGAAAAGGTTTACCCTGAGATTGTTTTTCCAACTTATTCAACAGATCAATTACTCCACCTCGGTCAGCGATTCCTGTGCGAATAAACAGCACCTCGTCACAATGATCGAGGGCATACCAAAACCTTTCCGAACGTGCCGTATACCGCACTCGCATCCGTTCATGGATGGGAGACATATCGTTAACAGGGTCTTCCGTATCCTCAACTTCATGGGCAAAGGATAGACCGCCCCATTTGCTATGATAAATTCTGTGTTCCTCGGAATTGTAATGCAGCAAATGAGGATTCCACATATCATAAAAACGGTTTTCGATGATATCTGCAATATCTGCTATCTTGGTCGTGCGGGTCAAATCAAAGGGAAAAGCTGGACCATCGTACTCCATCTTATACAACATCATGCGGACGGCACAGCGATCGCCCAACGGCAAAATAGCCACACGGCTAATATCCGATAATTTGCATTTGTATTCCAAAAATACTGCTGATTTCGGTGGCGCTTTCACCCGACTTTCTAACCCATGCTTACCAATCATCATGGTGCGAAAAGGTGCATCGGGTTGAAGGGGATCTTCATATACACCCGATGGTATAGCTTTTAATGCTTTGCGGATCTCCGTCCACATCGGCTGGATATTGTACTCATTATCTGATTCGTTGATAATCCAGATGTGATGTTCGTCTTTTTGTAAAATCCCCAGATGCCCATCATAGAATAAAACCTGGGAGTTATTCGGTGCAAAAAGATTGAAAGCCGCACTATATTCCAAGTCAGCGCCAGGGGGAATATTTAGGGTTGTGGAGATAGTTCCATTCTCTTGCACAGCAAAGAAGGGGAGTATTCCTGGTTCGGTATTTTTGGCAATGTAAATACCGGGGATTAATCCTGCCTTATTTTGTAGAACAGTTTGTAATTCTTGCCAATAAGCAGCAATGGTATAACTATATTTTGATGGATTTTTAATCCGCAAACTCTTGTCTTCGATAGATGCACAGATATAGAAACCTGCGTTATCAAGATAGATGGGAACTTCGTTCGGTTGCCAGAAGCGTTGTTTTTCTTTTGCTAATTCGTCTTTTTCAATTTGGAAGAAGCGCAGGTCTATGGCCTCATACATCAGGTTGTGACCGATGGTGTTAGGGTGAGATGGGTCAAAGGATATTCCCTCTTGCCAGCGTCCCTGACCATTATCTAATGGTGCTAACCAATCCAAAACCGGCACACCCCAATTCAACATTCGGTTGTGTGTATCTTTCAACAACCAATGATGTTCAGGGGAAAAATCGCCATTGGGATAGACCCCTCCTAAAATTGGACGTGCGCCCAGTTTCCGGGTCATTTTTACCAACTGCTGCAAGCCACTTTCAAAACGTCGCTGTACTGCGCGGCGTTCGTGAGGAGGGCAATAAGCTAACCCTTCGTTACCCAAAGATAAGGCAATAATTACTATATCCGGTTGTTCTGGGGTGACAACTGAGGCAAATCGAGCGATCGTTCTGCTGACATTTGCGCCCGATTCTGATAAATTAATTACTTGATGTCCATATTTTTGCTGCAAATCCTCTGCCAACAACCAAGCCCAACCTCTCAATAACCAAGCTTTATAGCCCAAGGACACAGAACTGCCAATCACGACAATTTTCAGACCGTCTGACTCTTTTGCAATGGGTTTATTGTCAGTAACATCCCGAAAATATCCAAAGGGATAGGGCTGTAAATAACCATAAGCACCATCATCCACAACAATAGTCCGGGATTGTTC
This sequence comes from Anabaena sp. AL93, assembly GCF_001672085.1. NCBI lineage: Bacteria > Bacillati > Cyanobacteriota > Cyanophyceae > Nostocales > Nostocaceae > Anabaena > Anabaena sp. AL93. The sequence goes on from NZ_LJOU01000019.1 coordinate 9,110, forward strand.
TTCACTGTTAATTGGTAGCCAACGGTTTGCACCTATAGCTTCCCATTGTCCCCGTCCTTTGGCATCAATGCGTACATACTTGTATTCAACTCTTTGGCAATTATCAGACGATTGGATGTCAATTTCTTGATCTGTCCACCATAAAGGATAGCAATCGCCACTTGTCCGAAGATGAACACATTTGGTAATATCCCACAATCCCAATTCGGGAGTAGAACCGACGATACCAATGGATTCACCAGTTTGTGTGGAAGCACTAACCTGGAATTGATACATATGTTTCTGCTGGTTTAGGTGTACAATGCTATGCGTAAAGGCGGAATCCTGGCAAATACCTTGACAGACTATCACATAGAATACCTAGTGAGGATAAAAAATATGTGCATTTGTACCAAATTTTTTTACAGCGATTTTCGGGTAAATGAACCACATTTTTTTGTCTCACGCAGAGGCGCAAAGGCGCAAAGAGGAATCAAGAGTGTGGTCTAAAATCTAAAATTGCCAACAGATGACCAAGGTTTTCCAAGCCTGTGGCAAAATTTAGTAAAGTTGTAATAAAATTAATATTCCCAGCATGACTGTAACTATTCCTAATCTCCCCAGTCTTTACGAAGCCTTCTCCACAGAAGCCAAATGGCAAAAATTCTGGGAAGACAACCAAGTTTACAAAGCTGACCCCAACCACAAAGGCGAACCCTACTGCATCGTTATCCCTCCACCTAACGTAACTGGCAGTTTGCACATGGGTCACGCCTTTGAAGGGGCTATCATTGACACCCTGGTACGTTACCACCGCATGAAGGGACGGAACACCCTATGGCTACCGGGAACTGACCATGCCAGCATTGCTGTACAAACGATTTTAGAAAAGCAACTCAAAGCCGAGGGCAAAACTCGCCATGATTTAGGGCGAGAAAAGTTCCTAGAACGGGCTTGGCAATGGAAGGCGGAATCTGGTGGGACAATTATTAATCAGTTAAAACGGTTAGGCGTGTCCGTAGACTGGACGCGGGAACGCTTTACTTTAGATGAAGGTTTATCAAAAGCTGTTTTAGAAGCATTTATTCGCCTTCATGAAGAGGGATTAATTCATCGTAGTAACTATTTAGTCAATTGGTGTCCCGCTTCTGGTTCGGCGGTGTCTGATTTGGAAGTAGAACCCAAGGAGGTAAATGGGAATCTGTGGTATTTCCGTTATCCTCTCAGCGACGGTTCTGGCTTTCTGGAAGTGGCGACAACTCGCCCCGAAACTATGTTAGGTGATACAGGTGTGGCGGTTAATCCCCATGACGACAGATATAAACACCTGATTGGGAAAACCGTAACTTTACCAATTATGAACCGGGAAATCCCGATTATTGGTGATGAATTGGTGGACGCGACCTTTGGAACAGGTTGCGTGAAGGTGACTCCAGCCCATGACCCCAATGATTTTGAAATGGGTAAACGCCATGATTTGCCCTTCATTAATATTATGAATAAGGACGGCACACTCAATGAAAATGCCGGTGATTTTCAAGGTCAAGACCGCTTTGTGGCGCGGAAAAATTTGGTAGCCCGTTTAGATGCTGAAAGTGTTTTAGTCAAAGTTGAGGAATATAAACATACAGTACCTTATAGCGATCGCGGAAAAGTCCCTGTTGAACCTCTGCTTTCTACCCAATGGTTTGTCAAAATCCGCCCCCTGGCTGATAAAACTTTAGATTTCCTTGATAACCAAGATTCCCCCGAAATTGTTCCCCAACGTTGGCATAAAGTTTATCGTGATTGGTTAGTAAATCTGCGTGATTGGTGTATTTCTCGCCAGTTGTGGTGGGGGCATCAAATCCCCGCCTGGTATGCTGTCAGCGAAACTGAAGGAGAAATTACCGACTCTACCCCTTATTTTGTCGCCCGCAATGAAGCAGAAGCGCTACAAAAAGCCAAATTGCAATTTGGGGAAGATGTGAAATTAGTTCAAGACCCCGATGTTTTAGATACTTGGTTTTCTTCGGGACTGTGGCCATTTTCTACTTTAGGTTGGCCGGAAGAAACGGAAGATTTAGCGGCATATTACCCCACAGCAACCCTAGTTACTGGTTTTGATATTATCTTTTTCTGGGTAGCTAGAATGACGATGATGGGAACACATTTTACCGGAAAAATGCCGTTTAAAACTGTGTACATTCATGGTTTGGTCAGGGATGAAAATAATAAGAAAATGTCCAAATCAGCAAATAATGGTATTGATCCTTTGTTGTTGATTGCCAAATATGGAACTGATGCTTTACGCTATACCTTAATTAAGGAAGTTGCGGGCGCAGGTCAAGATATTCGTTTAGAATATGACCGCAAAAAAGATGAATCTATCTCTGTCGAAGCTTCTCGCAATTTTGCCAATAAGTTGTGGAATGCTGCCCGATTTGTCATGATGAATTTGGATGGACAAACCCCAGCCCAATTAGGTCAACCAATTCCCACAGAATTAAGTGATAAGTGGATTGTTTCCCGGTTCAACCAAGTTGTTAAACAAACTAATCATGACATTGATAATTATGGTTTAGGTGAAGCAGCAAAGGGACTTTATGAATTTATTTGGGGTGATTTCTGTGATTGGTATATTGAATTAGTTAAATCTAGATTACAGAAAGATGCAGAACCCGCATCTCGCAAAGTAGCCCAACAAATCATTGCTTACATTCTCGAAGGGATTTTAAAATTACTCCATCCCTTTATGCCTCATATTACTGAAGAAATTTGGCAAACTCTCACCCAACAACCTGCCGAAAATCCCCAACTTTTACCTTTGCAATCCTATCCTGAAGCCGATGAAAATTTCATTGATTCAGCTTTAGAGACACAGTTTGATTTATTAATTGGCACAATTCGCACAATTCGTAATTTACGGGCAGAAGCAGATATTAAACCAGGGGTAAAAATTACCGCCAATTTACAAACTGAAAGCGCAAGTGAAAGATTTATTCTCACTGCTGGACAGGCTTATATTCAAGATTTAGCCAAGGTAGAAAATTTAACAATTGTTGATACTAATCCTGTTGTTGTTCCCCAAGAGATTGCACAAGTTGAAAATAATAAATATTGGGGTGGATTAAAGATAATTGGTTTAACAATTGTCGCCCTTATCGGCTTGAAAGTAGCTATATTTGTGGGAAATACTGCCTTAGATATTCCCATATTTGGAACTGACTTTGAAATAGTTGGTTTGGGTTATGTAGTTTGGTTTGCTTTCCGCTATTTACTCAATGCCCAAGCAAGAGAAGAGTTATTTGCAAAATACTTTCCACCCAGTGAAACACCAACTGCACCAGAATTACCACCAACTGCACCCCCGGAAAAAGAAAATTCCATTGCTGGTGTTGTCGGGACTGTACAGGTAGTTATTCCTTTAAAAGGAGTTGTAGATATTGAAGTTGTGCGTGCAAAACTGGAGAAAAGCTTACAAAAAGCCGAAGCAGAAGCCCAATCTTTAAGTGCAAGATTAAGCAATTCTAAGTTTGTGGATAAAGCCCCCGCAGATGTAGTACAGACTGCAAGAGAGACTTTAGCAGAAGCACAAAAACAAGCAGAAATTTTACGTATACGGTTGGAAACATTATCCTAGATATCGCTTCCTGAGTTTGGTATAAGTATAATGGGTAATTGGTGATTGGAAAGATTCGCTATTACCCATTACCCATTACCTATTCCTTAGCAATTATGTTATATCTTGCCCAAATACATAAAAATGATTTTTTAGATCAGTATCAATTACGTTTAAGTAGGTTAGCATTGAAAATCGTCGTTATGGCAAGGCAAGAGGCAAGAGGCAAGAGGCAAGAGTGAAGAGGGTTTGGGCGATTTTACTTTTCGTTACATATTTCGGTTTTTTTCCGTTCACCTACTTATTAGCACGTCAAGAATCAAAAAACTTTTGGCTGACAATTTCGGAAGAAATGTTAATTCTCTTAGGAAAGGGAAACACTAAAATTAATAAATTATTAGTATTAGTTGAACTATCTCCTCAAGGTGAAATTGAAACAATTAAAGATGCCACTGACTGGGTAATTAATTTAGTGCAAACCTATCTTTCTACAGGAGTTACTTCTGAATTTCTCAAACAAGAAGCGGTAAAAATGGAGAATTGGCAGCAAAGTTTAACTTTACAAAATCAAGATTTAGCCCGTCGTAGTTTAGAATTAGAAGCCCGTCGTGAACAAATTGGAGCTTTAAAAGAAAGTCTCAACCGTTAAGGAAATAATCGTAAACAAACTGAAGCATAAATAGGGCTTGCTGATAGCGTAGCGTGCCATTTCTCGTTCCCAGTCTCCGACTGGGAATGCCATCATAGAGGCTCTGCCTCAACCTCCATACCAATATCAATCAAAGAAATACAATGGGACGCAGCCGCTATCATGTGTTTTGTGAAGCTTGATCACCTGTATAAATCGTTCCCAGTCTCTGACTGGGAATGTTATTTTAGAGGCTCTGCCTTATCTGTCTTAATATAATGCTAAAATAAAACCACAACTTCTGAATTATTGCTACATTTTAGAAATAGAAATTCTATCTTTAGGATTGTTAAGAATGTATCAAACAGATCCGCCACTTTCCCCTAAAGAAACATTACCGACAATGTATGATCTTCCTAGCGAAGACCCGGAGGAACCTGGTTTGCCAGATCAATTTCATTTATTCCAACCACAATTATTAGCAGAAACATTCCGTCCCCCTGACTATCCTAGCGACCAAATATTTACAGGAAGTGATCTGAATCTTTACTATGATTTGCGTCATCCTTCATGGTATAAACGCCCTGATTGGTTTGCAGTGTTAGGTGTTCCCTCTCTTTATGACAAAAGAGATTTGCGGTTAAGTTATGTGGTTTGGCAAGAAGCGGTTAATCCTCATATTATTGTTGAATTACTCTCACCAGGAACAGAGAAAGAAGACTTAGGGACAATATTAAGAGATGTAGAAAAACCTCCTGGTAAATGGGAAGTTTACGAACAAATTTTAAGAGTACCCTATTACGCCATCTTTGATCGTTATAAATCTGAATTTAGAATGTTTCAGTTAACAGGCGCTCGTTATGCTGAAGTAAAATTATCAGATTTTCGGTTTTGGATTCCCGAAATAGAATTAGGTTTAGGAGTGTGGCAAGGAAGTTATAAAAACGTCGAAATGCCTTGGTTACGTTGGTACGACAAAGACGGTAATTGGATATTAACCAGCACAGAGGAGGAAAGACAGAAAGCTGAACAAGAAAGACAGAAAGCTGAACAGGAAAGACAAAAAGCTGAACAAGAAAGACAAAAGTTAGAACAAGAAAGGCAAAAAACCGAAAGATTAATTGCCCAACTTCGTGCGCTTGGTGTTGAACCAGATTTAGATTGACACTCTCCGGTCTAAAGACGCGGAGATTCTATAGAGAGTTTCAGTCTATATCCCTCAGTTATCCCAGTTTCAGGCAGGGTTCCTTAAATATTTGGGTTCTTGCCCTGATTTCGTTTGCCCTGGCGGGCGAAATCATATCTGACAAGCGTAACTTTCCGAGAGTCCCTCGGTAGCTTTTTATGTCTTTAGTGAAAATTTAATTGTATCACGAATATGGATGAAAATTTGAAATAATTTCAAATTTTCAAATTAACGTCAATGCAGGATAAAGGAAAGCCTCTAGCCTTCATCCCTTGTCTAAAGCCCAAATGTGGCTGACTCAGGAAGCCACATTTTCAAGGGTTTTCGGCGTTCTTCCTTATAAACAAAATCTCTCGTTCCCAGTCTCCGACTGGGAATGCCATATAGAGGCTCTGCCTCAAAGCAGTTAATTATTTTGATTTTGCTTAGATAAATCCGTCGGTGGTCTGTCATTACTCCAAGCCCACCAGACATAACTGCATTGACAATGATAGAATTCTTGCCACTTCCGACGACGATCTGGGGTACTTACAGGAGACCTTCTATTTAACCACACATTAACAGCATCTCGACTACCAGCATGGCATTTGGGACAATGAAACTGGTAGGCGTGTACGGCTTGATTAGTCCATTCTGGCGGATTGGGATCAAAAGCGTCCATATAAATATAAAGTGGAATAGAGTGTAATCTTAGTAGTCATTGAATATACATAATTATGACTAATAATGGGTGTTATGGAACCAAATATTGAAATTCGTCGGTTGTTGGATGTAATGCCCGCTTCTGGGCGAATGATGACTAAAATCGTCAGTAAACCAGAACAAAAACAGGTAATAGATGCGGCTTTTCCTTTGCCTTTAAGTCAAGCAAGACCAATATATATTAATTTCGACTTATGGAGACGGTTGACAAAACCCCAACGAGATTTACTCCTATTACAGAAGGTAAGCTGGTTAATAGGGGTGAAATGGCTGCAACCTAATGTTTATCAAGGTGTGGTGTTAGCAGGGCTTGTAGGGGGAATACTCGAAGCAGTCCAGGCGGATGTGGTAGGTGTGGTAATAGCCGGGGGATTAAGTGCTGTAGCGGCTATCCGGATTTGGCGCACGAATAAATCCCAGGAGTCAGAATTAACTGCTGATACAGTCGCTATTAGAATCGCCCAAAGACGGGGTTATTCAGAAACTGAAGCCGCCCAACATTTGTTAACAGCTATTGAAGCCGTAGGAACAATAGAAGGGCGTTCTGGTTTAAATTTTAGTGAATTAATTCGTTGTCAAAACTTGAAAGTAATTGCTGGTTTATCACAAGTTGGTATCCCTAAAAATTATCAATAGATGTACATTCAAAGGGAACAGGGAACGTAGATACCAGGATACCCATTTACCCGTTAGAGGGTGTTTGAAAAGTCCCTCATGGTGTATCAAATATTTTTAGATCCCCCTAAATCCCCCTTAAAAAGGGGGACTTTGACTCTAGTTCCCCCCTTAACAAGGGGGGTTAGGGGGGATCTGTAAGTGCCTAAAATCACAACCTAAAACTTTTCAAACATCCTCTTAGAAATCGAAGAATCATAGTACGAATTTCTGTTATTATGGTTGTGCTATTTTCTGTACGCCCCTAACGACTACAATTAAACTCACAGATAACAAAGTTATAAATTAGCAATGCAAAGCAATTCTTCTTTGGAAAGGCAGCCACAACTTACAGAGGAAGCGAAATCATTTCCCCTCTCCTACGGTCAACAAGCGATGTGGTTTCTTGACCAGATAGCACCCCAAAGCATCGCATACAATATCTATACAACAGTGCAGATAAGCTCAGAGTTAGATTTGGAAGCATGGCACAGAGCTTGGCTGCAAATTGTAGAACGTCATCCCATCCTGCGAACTACCTATACACAGCATGAAGATCAACCTATTCAAGTAATTCACCCATACCAAGAGATAGATATTAAAATAACAGATGCTTCTGCTTGGAATTTAGACTACTTGAAAAAACAAATTCTGACAGAAACCGAGCGTCCCTACAACTTGGAAACAGGTCCAGTATTGCGGGTACATCTATTTACAAGATCATCAGAAGAACATATCCAATTACTGGCCATGCACCACATTGCTGGAGATATGTGGTCTTTTGACATATTATTAAATGAACTGCAAATTCTGTATGCTACAGAAGTAAAAACATCGTCTCAAGCTGACTTACAAATTATTGAAAATTCAGATATTTATAATTCTCAAACAGATAATAGTCTCTCTCTTCCAAAGCTATCATACACAGATTATGTAAGTTGGCAGACCGAGATGTTGTCAAGTTCTCAAGGTGAACAAATTTCAGCATACTGGCATAAACAATTAATAGGTGAGTTGCCAGTCTTAGACTTGCCCGTAGATAAACTTAGACCAAATGTGCAAACCTACTCTGGTAGCACACACATCATCAAGTTAGATGAAGAATTGCTTTCCAGGCTGAGAAAGTTGTCAGAATTAGAAAAAACAAGCCTGTATAGAATTTTCCTGGCTGCATTTTTTATTCTATTTTACCGCTTATCAGGACAAGAAGACATCCTAGTAGGTTGTCCGGTTGCGGGTCGGTCAGGTAACAAGGAGTTTGAAAGTATTGTTGGCTATTTTACAGACCCCGTAGTATTACGTGCAAATCTAGGGGAAAATCCCACCTTCAGAGATTTTCTTGCTCAAATACGTCGCACAGTTTCTGAGGGTAAGAAACATGAAGATTATCCCTTTCCCCTATTAGTAAAACAGCTTATTCCTGAAAGAGATTCTAGTCGTTCTCCTCTGTTTCAAGTTTCTTTAACTTGGCAAGAGCATCGCTGGTATGATAATAGCCAAAAATCATCTTTAGTGATGTCGCCATTCTTAATAGAAGGACATCAACGAGGATCAGCATTTGATATAGATTTGGCGATTATTAAAACTGGTAGTGAGTTTAATTTTTGCTGGCAATACAACACTGATCTGTTTAATATTTCCACTGTAGAACGAATAGCAGGAAATTATCAAACCTTACTAGAAAGTATTTTAATTAATCCACAGCAACCTATTTCCCAATTACCATTGTTAACAGAAATTGAGCAATATCAATTATTATTTGATTGGAATAATACTAAAAAAGATTATCCATTAGATAAATGTATCCATCAATTGTTTGAAGAACAGGTAATCAAAACACCCGACGCTATAGCGGTAGAGTTGGAAGGGGAAAAATTAACTTATCAGGAATTAAATCAACGGGCAAATCAACTAGCAAATTATCTGCAAAAACTGGGTGTAAATCCAGAGGTTTTAGTAGGAATTTGTGTAGAGCGATCGCTGTTAATGGTAGTAGGATTATTAGGGATTCTTAAAGCTGGTGGTGCTTATGTTCCTTTAGATCCAGCTTATCCAGCAGAACGTTTAGCTTATATGTTGGATGATTCTCAGGCAAAAGTGCTACTAACTCAACAGCAGTTAGTGAACTCCATACCGAATACTGACTTACAAGTAATTTGTTTAGATACCAATTGGGAATTAATCAGCACTCAAAGCGATAAAAACCCACAAACTCAAGTTAAAGCCAATAATTTAGCCTATGTAATTTATACCTCTGGCTCCACAGGGAAGCCAAAAGGAGTAATGATTGAACATCGGTCTTTAGCGAACTTTGCCCAAACGGTAAAAGACAAATATGAGATGAGCAATAGAGACAGAGTTCTGCAAGCTGCATCGATCAGTTTTGACGCAGCCGCAGAAGAAATCTATCCCTGTCTAGTCTCTGGTGCAACCTTAGTGCTACGGACTGCTGAAATGTTGGGTACTGTCTCCACATTTATCCAGAAGTGCTGGGAATGGGAATTAACAGTATTAATGATGGGAACAGCATACTGGCACCAGCTAACGGCAGAATTAGCAACAACCAATGAAACCCTACCACCATCAGTAAGGTTGTTAGCTAATGGTGGAGAACAATGGCTGCCAGAAAAATTGAACCTGTGGCAAAAGAGCATGGAATATAGATCGCGCGTTCAGAATTTAAAAGCGCCACCGATGTTAATGAACGGCTATGGACCAACAGAAGCAACCGTATTATCAACGGTATACAATTTATCGGAGTTGCGCCTAGAGAATACACAGGGACAGCAAATCATTGGCACTCCTTTTGATAATGTCCAGACTTATATTCTTGATAGCTTCCTCCAGCCCGTTCCTATTGGTGTACCAGGGGAATTGCATATTGGTGGTATGGGTTTAGCTAGAGGCTATCTCCACCATCCAGATCTAACAGATGCAAAATTTATTGCTCATCCCTTTAAGCAATCAGAACGTATTTACAAAACAGGAGACTTAGCTCGCTATTTACCTAACGGTAACATTGAGTTTCTGGGTCGCATTGACAATCAGGTGAAAATACGCGGTTTTCGCATTGAACTGGGGGAAATTGAAACTTTACTAATTACACATCCTCAAATATCAGAAGCGGTAGTGATTGATTCTGATGATATTCCTGGTTCTAAACGATTGGTTGCATATATCGTAGAAACTTCCTCTGGAACCTCTTTGCCCCAGTCGCAATTGCGCTCTTTCCTGAAACAGAAGTTACCAGATTACATGATACCTTCTGCTTTTGTGGTTTTAGATGCTTTACCTCTAACTCCGAATGGTAAGGTAGATCGGCGCAATTTACCGAAACCTGACCAAAATAGACCTGACTCAGCAGCAAATTACGTTGCACCCCAAACGGATGTGGAGCGAACAATTGCTACTGTTTGGGAAGAGGTGCTTCATTTAGAAAATATAGGTATACACGATAACTTCTTTGAAATCGGTGGTCATTCCCTGCTCGCTACCCAAATCATATCTCGGCTACGTCAAATCTTGCAGATGGATTTGTCCGTCCGCACTTTATTTACAGCACCAACTATAGCTAGTTTTGCCGAGTATTGTGAGACAATTCAGGGGAAATTGCCAGAACTGCAAACAAAAAGTTTGACACCACAACTCCAGGCTGAACATAAAGCAGAGATTTCGGTATTTCTACACAAGGACGATCTTTCTGCAATTAAACCAGTTGGTAGGACAGAAAACCTCCCGCTCTCCTTTGCACAAGCGAGATTGTGGTTTTTAGACAAATTAGATCCCAATAGTGCGTTTTATAACATCCCTATCCTTTGGCGGTTTAGCGGGAAACTTAATGTAACTGCGCTACAATCGAGCCTGAACGAAATTACCCGCCGACATGAAGCGTTACGGACAAACTTTGTCACACAAGAAGATCAACCTATTCAGGTTATTGCTGAAACTCTTTTTTTGCCACTAGAAATTGTAGATTTGCTGTATATGCCGACCGAGGAACGAGAAGTGGAAATGCAGCGATTAGTTCAAAATGAGGCAGTGCGATCTTTTGATCTAGAAAGAGAACCTTTAATACGTGCCACTCTTTTACAGATTGACTCGACAGAATACATTTTTATCCTCACAGCGCACCATATTATTTTTGATGGTTGGTCAGTGGGTGTATTCGTCCAAGAATTAGCAACACTCTACACTGCATTCTGTAATGACAAAACCCCTCAAAAAGTTGTTGAACTGCCTGAATTACCCATACAGTATGCAGACTTTGCCGTTTGGCAGCGACAGTGGTGGGAACAAGGGAGAATTACAGAGCAGTTATCCTATTGGCAGAAACAACTTCAAGGCGCTCCCACCTTATTAGAACTTCCTACCGATAGACCCAGACCTGCTATTCAAACAAACCGGGGAAAACATCAACAATTTACACTTCCTCAGTCCCTAGGTGAGTCCATGAACCTACTTAGCAAGGGTGCGGGAGTTACCCCATTTATGACGTTTTTTGCGGCTTTTGTTACCTTGCTTTATCGTTACACAGGGGAAAAGGATATTGTAATTGGTACACCCATTGCTGGTCGTAATCGTCCGGAAATAGAAGGGATAATTGGTCTTTTTGTGAATACTTTAGTGCTGCGAACTGATTTGTCAGACAACCCCAGTTTTGAGCAGTTACTAATGAGGGTGCGGGAAGTATCTCTGCAAGCATACAGTCATCAAGACCTGCCCTTTGAGAAATTGGTTGATGCTTTGCAACCTCAGCGTTCTTTGAGTCACTTGCCTCTGTTTCAGGTCATGTTTGATCTCCAGAATGTTCCTATATCAAGTTTAGATTTGCCAGGGTTAAGTATAAGTTCATTTCCTGTGGAAACGGGAATAGCGAAGTTCGATTTAGCTCTCTCAATTGAGAATACTTCTTCTGGATTGATAGCCGAATGGGAATATAATAGCGACTTGTTTGATGATTCAACAATTGCTCGCATGGCAGGAAATTTCCACACTTTAGTAACAGGAATTGTCGCCAATCCACAGCAACCTATTTCCCAATTACCATTGTTAACAGAAATTGAGCAATATCAATTATTAGTTGATTGGAATAATACTAAAAAAGATTATCCATTAGATAAATGTATCCATCAATTGTTTGAAGAACAGGTAATAAAAACACCTGACGCTGTAGCAGTAGAGATTGAAGGGGAAAAACTAACTTATCAGGAATTAAATCAACGGGCAAATCAACTAGCAAATTATCTGCAAAAACTGGGTGTGAATCCAGAAGTTTTAGTAGGAATATGTGTAGAGCGATCGCTGTTAATGGTAGTAGGATTATTAGGGATTCTCAAAGCTGGTGGTGCTTATGTTCCTTTAGATCCAGCTTATCCAGCCGAGCGTTTAGCTTATATGTTAGATCATTCTCAGGCAAAAGTGCTACTAACTCAACAGCAGTTAGTGAACTCAATACCAAATACTGGCTTAGAGGTGATCTGTTTAGATACCGATTGGGAATTAATCAGCACTCAAAGCGACAAAAACCCACAAACTCAAGTTAAAGCCAATAATTTATCCTATGTAATTTATACCTCTGGCTCCACAGGAAAGCCGAAAGGAGTAATGATTGAACATCGGTCTTTAGTGAATTTAACCCAAACCGTAAGAGATAAGTATGGGATGAACAATAAAGACAGAGTTCTTCAAGCAGCATCTATTAGTTTTGACGCAGCCGCAGAAGAAATCTATCCCTGTTTAATATGTGGTGGAACTTTAGTGCTACGGACTGCCGAAATGTTGGGTGCTGTCTCCACATTTGTACAGAAGTGCTGGGAATGGAAATTAACAGTATTAATGGTGGGAACAGCCTACTGGCAGCAGTTAACGGCTGAATTAGCAACAACCAATGAAACCCTACCACCATCAGTAAGATTGTTATCAACTGGGGGAGAGCAATGGCTACCAGAAAAATTAAAGTTGTGGCAAAAGTGCATGGAGGAGAGGTCAAGTATTCAGAATTTAAAAGCACCACCGCTATTAATGAACGGCTACGGGCCAACAGAAGCAACGGTATTGTCAACAGTATACGACTTATCAAAGTTAGCAACAGAGGATACACAGCCAAAACAAGTAATTGGCAATGCTTTTGATAATGTGCAGATTTATATTCTTGATAGCTATTTACAACCAGTTCCTATGGGTGTACCAGGGGAGTTGCATATTGGTGGTATGGGTTTAGCTAGAGGTTATCTCCACCGTCCAGATTTAACAGATGCAAAATTTATTCCTCATCCTTTTAATCCATTAGAACGTATTTACAAAACAGGGGATTTAGCTCGTTATTTACCCGACGGGAATATTGAGTTTTTGGGTCGCATTGATAATCAGGTGAAAATACGCGGTTTTCGCATTGAACTGGGGGAAATTGAAACTTTACTGATTACACACCCCCAAATATCAGAAGCGGTAGTGATTGATTCTGATCATATTCCAGGTTCTAAACGCTTAGTTGCATACATAGTAGGGACGTTGAATGAAACGTCTTTACCCCAGTCGCAATTGCGTTCTTTCCTGAAACAGAAGTTACCAGATTACATGATACCTTCTGCTTTTGTGGTTTTGGATGCTCTGCCTCTTACCCCTAATGGTAAGGTAGATCGGCGTGGTTTACCTAAACCTGATACAACAAGCCATAAAATAGAAACGGGTCTAGCAGCACCGCGCACGGAGTCTGAAGAAATACTAGCAAAAATATGGTGTGAAGTTCTGCATCTTAAACAAGTTGGTATCCATGACAATTTCTTTGAGTTGGGTGGAGATTCTATTCTCAGTATTCAGATTATTTTTAAAGCTAAACAAGCTGGATTACAATTAACGGCTAAACAGATATTTCAAAACCAGACGATTGCTGAATTGGCGGCAGTAACTAACATCACTCAGACGGTGAAAGCAGAACAAGGTTTGGTAACAGGATTATTACCGCTGACACCTATTCAACACTGGTTCAAAGAGCAAAATTTCCCCGAACCTCACCACTTTAATCAGTCATTGCTGCTGGAATTATCTGGGGTAGTTGACTGGACTTTATTCCCAGAAGTGATGCGAAAATTATTATTACATCATGATACTCTGCGCTTACGTTGTCCTGCCGATGAGGAACAGATTAATATTACCTCTGATGATACTATTCCTTTTTCTTATGTAGATTTATCGGACATACCAGATGCAGAACAAAAAGCAGCTATCGAAGCCACTGCTAGTTCCCTACAAACTAGCTTAAATCTTGCTTCTGGTCCAATAGTGCAAGTAGCGTTTTTTGGTCTAGGTACTAACAAATCCAGCCGATTATTAATAATTATTCATCACCTAGCAGTAGACGGCGTTTCTTGGCGAATTTTGTTAGAAGACTTAGAAACAGCTTACCAACAGATTAGTCGCGGTGAAAAAATTCAGTTTCGTCCTAAAACGACCTCTTTTAAATATTGGGCTGAGAAACTAAATTCTTACGCACAGTCTGATATTGCCAAGCAAAAACTAACTAATTGGCAAGGTATTTCACGTACACAGATAACCCGTATACCAGTTGATCATGCCTTGGGTGCTAATACTGTAGCATTCAATCAGATCATATCAGTCTCACTCTCACCTGAGGAAACCCGCGCTTTATTACAGGAAGTTCCTAAAGCTTATAAAACCCAGATTAATGATATCTTGCTAACTGCTTTATTGCAGACTTTAGGTAGTTGGATTGGTAGTAATTCTGTGTTACTTGATCTTGAAGGTCATGGACGAGAAGATATTTTTGAAGATGTAGACTTATCGAGGACAGTCGGTTGGTTTACGACCATCTTTCCCGTACTTTTAGAGTTAAAAGCAACAGATAATCTGGGAGATGCTATTAAGTCGATCAAAGAACAACTGCGTGCTGTTCCCAACCGAGGTATTGGCTACGGTTTGCTGCGCTATTTGAGTGGGGATAAAGATATTATCTCTCAACTTTCAACAATGCCAAAAGCTGAAGTTAGTTTCAATTATTTGGGACAATTCGATTGGGGAAGACAAGAAAATTCCTTCTTTAAACTAGCTTCTGAATCAGTGGGAGCGGAACATAGCCAGCAAGAGAATTGCAGTCATTTACTAGATATTAATGGACTCGTAGTAGATGGTCAGTTAAAACTAGATTGGACTTACAGCGAAAATTTTCACCACCGAGACACTATTGAAAATCTCGCTGAAGATTTTGCAGCAAATTTGCGTTTTCTAATTACTCATTGTTTATCTATTGATGTATCTGCAAACCAGGAAATTTACGGCTTTTCTCAACCAATAAATAATCATCAGCATCAGGAAAATAATGTTCCTGTCCCCCTACATTTATTAGAACTGACTCAAGATATCTCTGAGTTATTACCTGATGATACACAATTCGCATATCCTCTTGCCAAAATGCAGGAGTTTATGTTGCATCATTACGCGAATGATCATCAAAAAATGGGGGTTTATCATGGACAGGAATTATTAGATATATATGATGAAAATCTTTCTATAAGTGTCTTCAAGAAAGCTCTACAAATTCTAGTAGAAAAACATCCAACTCTGAGAACGGTGTTTATTTTTCAGAACGGAAAACCAGTATGTCAAGTGGTTAGAAACAATCTGAATTTTTCCATCAATGAAAAAGATATTAGTCACATCAAATCAGACGAACAGGAAAATTACATTGATGCAATCATAAAGCAAGATAGGCAAAATTTATTCAACGTTGAGAATTGCAATGAAGCACTTTTTAGATTATGGATTTTCGCTAAAGCTGAAAATCACATTGAATTCTTCATGTCAATGCACCATGCAATTACAGATGGTTGGAGTAGTATTGAATTTGTAAATCAACTAGAGGAATTATATTCTGCTCTCAAGCAAGGAGAAGAAATAACCGTGATTCCTGCAAATAATGTGCATCAGGAATTTGTCGCTTTAGAGAAAGAAATCATTAGCTCAACAGAGGCATCAAATTTCTGGAAACTTCACTTACAAAATTATGAATATCAAGCATTACAGCCATTAAAAACTTCAGGAGATCAAGTAAAATCTGTAGAAGAAAACTTTGATGTAGAAATAATTATTGATTTACGTGAATACTGTCGGAAATTGAAAGTTTCACCAAAAGCAATTTTCTTGAGTACATACCTGGATCTCATTAGTATTGTCATGAAAGAAAATCAGGTTTCTGTAGGAGTTATTTCTAATGGTAGGATAGAAAGATTATCTGATCCCTTCGGAGCTTTGGGTTTATTCTGGAATATTGTGCCATTTTGTCAAACAATTACAGAAGATAAAAGTGTGCAAATTAAAAATGTCCAGCAAACCCTAATTGATATTGAACCTTGTGTGAGATATCCACTGCTGGAAATTTTGTCAGATCAAAAAACAACGGAATTATTTTTGGCTACGTTTAATTTTGTAAACTTCCATAATACCAAAACTGTGGACAAGCATACTAGCTTAAAGGTACAGAGAAAAATGATTTATGACAAGTTTAACTTTCCTTTAAATTATGCTATTTCCATGGAATCATTATCAGGAAATGTCAGCATTCATGTAGAATACGATCAGACATACTTTAGTTACAAAGATATTCAATTAATGCTGCAAAATTATGTTGAAATCTTAAAAGATAGAGTTTATGGATAAAAATTGCTGGAAACCTATCAAACTTTTGTATGTAGTTGGGCTTTAGCCCTTTTGACGAGTTAATTAAGAGGATTTAAACATGAAAACCCTGATTATTGACAACTACGATTCTTATACTTTTAACCTTTACCAATTGATTGCAGAAGTCAATGGAGAGTATCCCACTGTGATTTGTAACGATCAAGTTATATGGGATGAACTCAAACAGTGGGAATTTGATAACATCGTGATTTCACCAGGTCCTGGTCGTCCAGAAAAATCAAAAGATTTTGGTATTTGTCGTCAAATGATTGAAAATGCCCAAGTACCACTTCTAGGCGTTTGCTTGGGACATCAGGGACTAGGATTTAGCTATGGAGGAAAAGTTATTCACGCGCCTGAAGTTCGACATGGTCGGCTCAGTGAGGTTTATCATACTGCTACTGATTTGTTTGCGGGAATACCTTCTCCTTTTTCTGTGGTGCGCTACCATTCTTTGCTGGTTGCAGATGACCTACCGGACTGTTTAGAAAAAACAGCGTGGACAGAGGACAACCTGATCATGGGAATGCGCCATCGCTCTTTACCAATGTGGGGTGTGCAGTTTCATCCAGAGTCCATCTGTACTGAGTATGGACATACTTTGTTTGAGAATTTTAAAGAGATTACCCAAAAATTTGCCCAGGAACGAGATAAAAGTCCGAAAAAACATTATTGGACAGGAAATAACGGGAATGAGACTTTACCCACAAATTCTACTAACAAAAAACAGCAACAGGAATTTGAACTTTGTACGCGCAAATTGAATTTGTGTCCCGATACAGAACAGATGTTTGTACATTTGTTTAGTAAATCAGCCAGTGCATTTTGGTTAGATAGCAGTCGGGTTGAACCTGGTCTTTCTCGCTTTTCTTTCATGGGAGATAACAGTGGTGAAAACAGTCTCCTAATTCATTATCGGACGCAAGGGCAGGAACTGACAATTACACAGTCCGATACTGTCAGTTTCAAAACAGAGGGGATTTTTGATTATCTCCAGCGGGAAATTCAACGACGACATTGCTCATCTGAGCATTTACCTTTTGATTTTAACTGCGGGTTTGTGGGTTATTTTGGCTATGAATTAAAGGCAGAATCTGGAGGAAAATTCAATCACACATCTGCCTTACCTGATGCCATGTTTATGTTAGCAGATCGAATGATTGCAATTGATCACCAAGAGCAAACTATCTATCTGCTTTGTCTAATTCAGAAAGGAAAAACAGCCTCCGCCGAAGATTGGTTTGAAGCGATCACACACCAAGTTAACAATCTTCCTCCTCTGTCGCCTATTGTTCCTCAAAACGAAAAAACACCTGTTGTTTTTAGATTAAGCAGGTCTAAAAAGACTTATCTTGATGATATTGAAAAATGCTTACAAGAAATTCACGAAGGAGAAACTTATCAAGTTTGTTTAACAAACCAGATTTACACAGATACAACACCTGATCCGCTAGAGTTCTATCGTTCATTACGCCGCATCAATCCTGCTCCTTATGCTGCATTTTTGCGCTTTGGTGATGTGGGAATTGCCTGTTCATCTCCAGAACGATTTCTGCAAATTGATCGCCAAGGTTGGGCAGAAACAAAACCCATCAAGGGAACATTACCACGAGGAAAAACACCTGAAGAAGATTTTATTCTACGCGATCGCTTGCAAAATAGCGAAAAAGATCGAGCGGAGAATCTGATGATTGTGGATTTACTTAGAAATGATCTGGGACGGGTTTGTGCAGTGGGAACGGTTCATGTTCCCAAATTAATGGCTGTGGAAACCTACGCTACAGTACATCAATTGGTGACAACAATTCGTGGTCAATTACGCGCTAATATGAGTGCTGTAGACTGCATTCGTAACGCCTTTCCTGGGGGTTCTATGACGGGCGCACCTAAGATTAGAACCCTGGAAATTATTGATCGATTAGAGCAAGAAGCACGGGGAGTTTACTCTGGGTCTATTGGCTTTTTAGGATTAAATGGTTCAGCCGATTTGAATATTGTTATTCGTACTGCTGTGATCACGGACGAACAAACTTCCATTGGTGTTGGCGGTGGTATTGTGGCACTTTCTGATCCCCAAATGGAGTTTGAAGAAATCATGCTGAAAGCTAAAGCATTGATTCAGGCATTGATGATCACAACAAATGGCGTTTTTGATCCCGATGAATATTATATCCAGGGAACAGAAACAGAGGTTTTTGATAACTATGAAAAAGTAGGTGTGTAGGCAATGAATAAACAACTAATTTTTGCAACTCTTGGACCTGTTGGAACTTGCCATGAACTAGCGACTCAATCTTATATTGAGTTTCAAGAAGTGGCTAATGCCAAAATAGAACTGTTCAATGATCTGTTAGACGCACTGGAGTTACTACATGATGGTAAAGTTGACTTTATTATCCAAAACTCTGCTCATCCTAAAGTTTATGAATTAACAGAAAAATACTTTCGGGAAGTATTCGTAATTGATAGCTTCTTATGTCCAACTCGTGCTATGGGACTCCTAACTCGTCGTGATGTAGAACATCCCCGCAGTCTAGGATTAATGCCTGCTACGCGGGCTTATGTAAATACAGAACGCTACTCAACTTTTATCCATGAAACGGCCAAGCCCGTGGTGGGTCAAAATTTGCTGGCGGGTAAGTATGATAGCGGTATTGCAGCTTTACAATTTGCTGAAGAAAATCCTGATGTATTAGTAGTTGATGAAGTTATTGGCTCTGTCCAAACAGCTTGGCTCGTATATGGTCGTCAACAAAATAGACAGCAGGGAGTTATTGGGATCAAAAATCCTCAACTTTTCCAATGAGAACTTTCTGGTGTCTGATTCTCTTCCCATTTATATCAACTTACATAATTAGAAAATGTCAACATTTTTCCCAGTTTCTCAAACTATCAAGCCGCGTTCAGATTTAGAGTTGACACTTTTTCATTGTCAAGAAATAGTTATTCAATTAGCTAATATCTTACCGGGAGCAATTTTTGAACCTCACCAACATCCAGAAAGCCAAATGGGGATGCTTTTTTCTGGTTCTGTGGAAATTAATGTCAATGATCAGAAAGCAATTTTAGAGCCATTCCAACGAGCTTATATTGCCGGGAGTAATATTCCTCATGGTTCTACGATTCTTTCTCAAGAAAATGTTCTGGGATTTGAGATGAAATATTTAATAGGATCTCAATCAGATAAATCAGATCAGGTCATTGATGAACCTATCCTCACTTTCCAACCTACAATAGATAAAACAACAGGTTTTTCTTGTAAATTCGGTGCTTGTTCATGGTTTCAAATAGCTGTTTTGGAAATTCCTGCCCACGCAAAATTACCCATATATACAAGTACCAAAGAAGAAATTGGCATTATTGTTAATGAGCAAATGATGATGAAAGTAGGGGAAGAAGAAAAACTTTTAGGATATGGTAGCATTTATTATGCTCCCCCTGGTGTTTCCCATAGTGGGTATAATACTTCAGATCGAACTATTTCTTTGGTTAAGGTTTCACTATAGATACCCAACTTCTAAGAAAATTGATGCTAATAATACCTTAGCCAAATTACAGCGATTTTCGGGTAAATGAACCACATTTTATATCTCACGCAAAGGCGCAAAGACGCAAAGGAAGAAAGGAATAGAAAAATTAGCGTGTGGTACAAATACATGAAAACTGCTGTAAAAAAAGCCTTGATTGGTAGGTTGGGTTGTGGAACGTGAACGTATCCCTGCGGGACACTGCGTGAACGCGGAGCAATTAGCATGAAACCCAACATGAGCGTTGGTTGCGCTGTCGCTTGACCCAACCTACAAAAAATGGCAAAGGTATTGAATAAATGAGAAGATTGGTAAGAAAATTTGGGAATCTGAAAATGAGTGGATTGGAAGGTTTTAGAGCAGAAATTGATGCTGTAGATTCTCAGATTGTTGAGGCATTAGCCAAGCGATTTGAAATTTGTCAGCGGGTGGCTAACTTTAAAAAGCAACACGGAATTGCGATGATGCAACCCGAACGAGTGGAAGCAGTGAAACAGCGTCGTCGAGAATTGGGTATGCAGTATGGGTTAGATGGAGATTTTATGGTCGCATTATACAGCCTCATCATTCAAGAAACTTGCCGGATGGAAGATGAGATTATAGAAGCGCAAGGTTAATTACTAAAAAAGGGAACAGGGAACAGGGAACAGGGAACAGGGAACAGATAAGAAACTTTAGTTCTGAGTTTAGAGCTTCAGTCAAAAAAGCAGTTTCATTATTCCAATCTCATGTTTTTAAAGATGAGTTTTTTCTGTTCCCTCTAAAGAGTACAATTTTTTTGCAACAAATTTAGGATTGTTATATGGCCTTAGAATTTTGCTCTTGGACTTACCTTGATGGACGCATCGTACCTACTGAATTAGCACGTTTGCCAGTAGATAATCATGCCCTCAATTTTGGAACTGCTGCCTTTGAAGCATTTCGACTTTATCCCACTGTCAATGGCTCAAAGATATTAGGATTAGATTTACATCTCAACCGATTACGATTGTCAATGTTATCTTTGGGATTGTCCCCTGTGGAACCCGAAGCAATTATCAAAGCATTGTGGCAAGCCGTAAGTGCGAACAATTTACAACAGGGATATGTGCGTTTGCTAGTATATCCAAACGGCAATTGTTTGGGGTTAGATCCTTCCCCATTCCCTTCGGCTGCATTGGTTATGGCTTGGCGTTCTGACAGTTCAGGATTTTTACCACCATTGACTTTAGGCATTAGTCATATCCGTCGTCCCGAAGCCGGTTCTACCCTCGCTAGAGGTAAAATTAGTGGCTTCTATGCTGTGGAAGCTGCGGCTGATCGCAATGCTAAAAAAATGGGATTTGACGGTAATCTGATGTTAAATCCAGATGGAACTATCTGCGAAATGACAGGAGCAAATATTTTCATCGTCAAAAACTCTGTTTTATATACTCCTATTCTTCCTCAAAGTATTGATGGAGTCACAAGGCGTTTAGTGATTGAGTTTGCAAATAGATTGAATATCCCTGTCAGAGAAGTACCTCTGCCTTTGGGCGATTTAATGGTGGCAGATGAAGTATTTGTGAGCGGAACTTATCATGAGATCCGTCCTGTTTCTGCGGTAGATAGACAGATTCTCGGTAGCCAATTTCCTGGACCTGTTACCCAACTGCTGCAAGAGCGTTTCCAGGAAATGCTGAATAACCCAGAAGATGAAATGGCATCTCGTTGGCTATCAGGAACGGTTTTACAAAAGTCCACACCCAAGGCTATTTCTCAACAAGCATACCAGATTCGTTCTGCTGAATTGGCTGACGTTCCTGCTGTCCTTGCAGGTATTGGTTCTCTGTTAGCAGAATTAAAAGGTATTCCAGAATTTCAACTTCCTGCTGAAGCCACAGCAATTTGTCAGCGTGTAATTGAAGGGAAATATCCTGGTGCTATTTTCATTGCTAATCCAGAAGGAGACAATGATTCTATCCTTGGTTTAATTACTTTAACTGTGCAAGAAGCGATTCATGTGGCAGGTCAATTTGTACTGATTCAGGAACTATGGGTTCATCCAGATCATCGCAGTCAAAATATCGGTGAAAATCTCATTCAAGCTGTGGAAACCTATGCTCATGAACAGGGAATTTCTCGTTTAGAAGTATGTTTGCCAACCCATGAATTCCCCAGATTTTCTAATACCCACCATTTTTATCAAAAGAGTGGCTTTGAAGATTTCGGTCCTAGAATGCGGAAACTCCTTGGATCTAGCATAACAATATAACCCGTGAAAGTCAATTAAAGTAATAAGGAGCGACATGATGACTACAGATATACGTCCTGATGATTTTTTCAAGTTAACTTGTGCATCTTGGATTAGTCAGGCTTTGGGGATTGCTGCGAAGTTGAGCATTGCTGACTTGTTGGCAGAAGGAGCAAAAAGTGTTGAAGAGTTGGCACAAGCTACTGAAAGTCATGCTCCCTCCCTCTATCGCATCCTTCGATGTCTTAGTACTGTAGGGGTTTTCCATGAGGTTGAACCACGTCATTTTGCTCTTACTCCGCTAGCTGAATATCTTCAAAGTGATAATCCTTACTCTTTAAAATATTTGGCTATAACTAATATTGACGAGTGGCGTTGGCGTGTTTTTGGAGATATGTACCATACTGTCAAAACAGGTGAGCCAGCTATCAAATCAGTTTATTCGGTTAACAATTACTGGCAGTATTTAGAAAAAAATACTGAACCTAATTTGATTTTTAGTCAATCAATGTTTGGTATTGCTCAAAACTGTCAAATCCAACTTCTTAAATCTTATGATTTTTCTAAAGTTGGCAAAGTCGTAGATATAGCAGGCGGTCAAGGTCTAATTATTTCTGCCATTCTCAAGCATAATCCCCACTTACAAGGACTCCTTTTTGATATGCCTGAGACAGTTTTTGATGCCGTTAAGTTTCTGAAAGCGGAGGGAGTAGATGAACGATGTGAAGTAGTCGGTGGAGATATGTTTAAGTCCATTCCTAGTGGGGGTGATATTTATCTTATGTCATATATCATGATTGATTGGGATGATGATAGTATAGTCAAATTTTTGGAAAACATTAACTATGCTATGCCTAAAAATGGCAAACTGCTTGTTATCGATCCAGTAATTCCCGTTGACAATCAGTACCATTGGAGTAAATGGGAAGATTTATATCCGATGTGTATGGGACATGGACTAGTGCGTACCCAGGCAGAATTTAAGGCTATTTTCCGAAAATCAGGTTTTGAATTAGTGAATATTTTCTCTCCAGAAAAGCCCCTGAGCCTGATGGAACTGGTACGTGTTTGATAACTTTTGAAATGCGGGAGGTGATTGTATGAGTAATTTGTCCCTTGAGGTGGTCTTACAAACAGAAATGCAAGGAGCATCTCCTATCATTGTGACTTCTGAGGGAAACAAGGCTGGACAAGAAGTTGAAGAACGTAGCCAGAGGATTATTCAAGGTCTACAGCGTCTTCCTGAATGCAATTTTTCCACGGCTGAGGTTAGCGATCGCTATCTTGATAACATTCTCCAACAAATTCATGAACAGTCCTATCTTGACTTTTTAGCTCATTGGAATGGAACATTGCTAGGAGAAGACTTACTGTTTGATTATCCGTTTGTTGACCAGGGAATTGCCGCAGATACTCCTCTATTTGCGGGAGTCTACGACTTGTCTCGTGAAGGGGCTAGAACTGCGATCGCCGCCGCACAGAAAATTGTCAATGGTGCTTCTTTGTCCTATGCTTTGTGTAGACCTCCCGGACACCATGCTGGGCCTGGTTGGTTAGGAGGATATTGCTTTTTAAATAATGCAGTTGCGGCTGTAGTTACACTTCTGGAATCGGGAATAGGTCCAGTAGGATTGATTGATATTGACTTTCATTTTGGCAATGGTTCTGCTGCTTTATTAGCATCACGACCAGATGTTTGGTTCGGTTCTATTCACAGTTCCACAATCCTTAGTTATCCTTACAAAGAAGTTCAACCAGCTAATGATAGTCAAACTTTCATTCCTTTTTCCCATTCACCTAGTTTAGAGGAATTTTTAGCTGAAGTTAAGCAGCTAGTTAAAAAGTCCAAAATTGAATTTGGTTGTGCAGCTATGGTTGTTTCTGTTGGCTATGACATTATTATCAATGATCCTCATGGCGGTTGGCATTTACCACCTGCTATTTTCGAGGAAATTGGTCAGATTCTCACCCAAGCATCTATACCACTTTGTTTAGTCCAAGAGGGCGGCTATCTGTTAAATGCCTTAGACGAATGTGCCTATAAATTTGGATTAGGATTATTGGGCAGGTAATAAACAAGTGCGATTTGTATTCCCCTCAATAATTGGGGGGACTATGAAGAGCAGATTGTTCAAGAATAAGGGGTACAGCCGGGATACCTGCAAGTGCGATTCGTTCTGGAGAAACCCAGTTTCTGGGGGGATTCCAGGCTTTAGTAGAGTAACCCTAATTGGGCTGAGTCCGCACTTTAATCCTCTACTAATGACAACTTGATATCCATGTAAGTGAGGTTCACAAAGAACCAATTCTTACTGCCCTGGTGCGGGGTTGAAAGCACATAACTACCAGTAATGGTAGCCCCTATGGAGAAGACTGACTATCAAATCTGTAAAGCGGGGATGAAAGCGGTTAATGGTGGTAATTGCTGAAAGCACCAACTGCAAGCAAGAGTTTATGGGGAGAGTAAACAAAGTGTCGTTGAGCCATCGTCAGATCTCGCCAAGGGATATAAGCTTGTGTTTCGGACACACCTTGGGTTGGAAATAACCGACAAGGGTTTGGACTGTTAGGATCTTGCAACCGAAGCAGCGTACCTCCTAGACCCCCGGTGGATAGACACCCCCTAAAGACTCAAAACAATGGATATCAGGAACGAAATAACCCAAATTATAGTTCCTATAGTGGTCGATATATAGGTAAGCAGTCAAGCTAAAAGCTTTATTTGGGAGGGATGGGTTAAAAAGCAAAAGCCTAGACCGAAATAACGGTCAAAGCCTGAAAAGGGATGGAGTAATGTCCAGGATAAGCAGACGTAACCCGCAATGTGTCTGTATATAGGGGTGTAAATAGCAATGAATAAGCCCAAATCAGATTCAACATTGAATACTGAGGGATGGAAAACTATCAACTGGCGACAAGTCGAGCGATATGTTTTCAAATTGCAAAAACGCATCTATGCCGCTTCACGTTGTGGTGATATAAAACGAGTTCGCTTTCCTCCAGAAAACCCTAATGAGGTCTTGGTCGAACAGGGCATTAGCGGTAAGAAGGGTAACACAAGACAACCAGGGAAAAAAGACCGCCGGAGTGGATGGTATCAAATCACTATCCCCAGGAGCGCGTTTTAACTTGGCAAAAGGTCTATTCATTAACGGTAAATCCAAACC
The DNA here is from genome assembly GCF_001672085.1 of Anabaena sp. AL93. Taxonomy (NCBI): domain Bacteria; kingdom Bacillati; phylum Cyanobacteriota; class Cyanophyceae; order Nostocales; family Nostocaceae; genus Anabaena; species Anabaena sp. AL93. Next base: position 34,459 of record NZ_LJOU01000019.1, read on the forward strand.
TACACGGCGGATATGGATACCAAAACCAGGTAAAACCGAATTTAGACCGCTCTCGATACCCACTATTTTTGACCGTGCCTTACAAGCGGTAGTGAAAGCTACCCTTGAACCGGAATGGGAGGCTCGTTTTGAGCCATCAAGCTACGGTTTTCGACCCGGTAGGTCATGCCATGATGCTATCAAACACATCAAAAACTGCATAGTATCAAAATCTAAATTTGTTTTAGATGCAGATATATCGCAATGTTTTGACCGCATAAATCAGGAAGCATTACTTCGGAAATTAAACATGAACGGTTCAGTCAGGCGACAAATCAAAGCCTGGTTAAAATCAGGAGTGATAGATTCAGGAAAATTTGCAGCTACTACGGCTGGAACACCACAAGGCGGTGTAATTTCGCCATTATTGGCATCCATCGCTTTACATGGATTAGAAAGCCTGATAAACCAAGAATTTCCTGTCAATTCAGCCGGGAAAATTAGAGGGGCTAAAAGCAAATTTGGCGGCGAAATATCTCGCGTGTGAAACAGTTAGTGTCAGAAATGGATTTGCGAGAATTTCTTCGGGACGTTACCGAGGATACTATGCGGCTGAAAGATGGATTGGTAATACTCCTGGCTATTCTCACCGCAGATATCGTTCTGGATACGGTGTTGGGGGTAGGGTAACGGTAGGATATGGCTCAAGAGGTGAACGAGTTAGAGAAATTCAAAGAGCTTTAGGGATTAGAGTTGATGGTGTTTATGGCTCACGAACTATTAACGCAATTCGTCACTTCCAAAGACGTAACGGACTGCGTGTAGATGGCGTTGTTGGTTATCAAACTCGGAGAGCTTTAGGTATTTAGGAACTGTCTAATCACTCTAATTGAAAGGTAAGAGGTAAGAAGCAATAGTTACCCATGTTTAAAAACATAACTAAAGTTGTTTTTCTGTTCCCTGTTGCAGGTAGTTTTTGATAATTTGCAGAATGCGTTCTGCTGCATGGCCATCGCCAAAGGGATTAATGGCGGTGGCTATTTTCGTGTAAGCGTCGGGGTTGCTGAGTAGTTCACTAGCGGCTGTGACAATATTTGCGGTTTGTGTACCTACGAGTTTGGCTGTCCCGGCGGTAACGGCTTCTGGTCTTTCTGTGGTATCTCTGAGAACTAAGACTGGTTTACCCAGACTGGGGGCTTCTTCTTGTAAGCCACCGGAATCGGTTAAGATTAAATGCGATCGCTCAATAGCTCCCACTAATTCAGCATAATCCAAGGGTTCTGTCAGGAAAATGCGGGGATGACTCCCTAATAACTGTTGCAATGGTTCTCTAACTGTGGGATTTTTATGTAATGGCAGTAATAAGGCTGTATCAGGAAATTGCTCTAAAATTTGTAAAAAACTTTCGGCGATATCTTGCAAGGGTGATCCCCAATTTTGTCGTCTATGAACTGTTGCTAAAATTGTTCTATATTTATGCCAATCTAACCCAGGTATATTGCAAACTGTTTTTTTGGCAGCCACATTTAACAAGGCATCAATTACAGTATTTCCTGTTAAGTGAATCTCTCCTAATACCCCAGAATTTTGTAAGTTTTCTACAGCTAAAGTAGTTGGCGCAAAATGTAATTGTGTCAGTTGGGAAATCAACCTTCGATTAGCTTCTTCGGGAAAAGGATTAAATAAATCATCAGTCCTTAAACCTGCTTCCACATGACCTAAAGGGATTTTTTGATAAAAAGCTGCTAAGGCTGTTGTTGTATCTCCTTGGACAATTACAAAATCTAATTCTTGGGTTTGAAATAATGCTTCTAAACCTTGTAAACTTCGACAAGTAATATCACTAAGAGATTGTTGTCGCTGCATAATCTCTAAATTCCAATCGGCTTTGAGTTTGAACAATTGCATTACTTGTTCAACCATTTCTCGATGTTGTCCTGTGAGAATTACCTGCAATTCAAAGTCTGGAGAATTTTGGAAAACTTGAATTACTGGTGCTAGTTTAATAGCTTCGGGACGAGTCCCTAAAATAATGCCAATACGGTGTTGATTAGTTATTAGTTAAATAATTATAGTATGATGCATAAATTCTTCAAATTCTAAATCATCCGCTTGTCTTGCCAAAAAATCAGTTAAAACCTGACGAATTAAATTTTCTTCGGAAATGCCAAGATTATCAGATATTTTTTGCAAATTTTGGTCTTCTGTTCCCGAAAGTGAAATTAGCTTTTCTAACATTCGTAAAATTCTTTCTTAAAATCAGATAACTTAAAGACATAATAACATTATGTCCCTACAATTGCACTACCAACCCCGACTAGCAGGTAATGAAACCCCACAAACCGAGTAAACTCGTAAAAAATCTTTTAACAAGAAATCTTTATAATCCTGTGAAGTGCTTACTTACTATAGTCTAGACGAGAGAAAAGAGATAAAGCGTGCTTCCAGAAAAAGAGTGATCCGAAAAATAATTATACCACTGATACAGCAATTCTCATTTTGAAACGAGTCTGCGCCATTTCAGCGAACTGCTTGCAGCAGCGCTTCGCTATCGCCGGATTTGTTAAGAATTGTAAAACCCTATGAATGTAAGGGTTTAAATGTCATGAAACCTTAAAATGAGAATTGCGGACAGATGGCTTATTTGTTTGGCTTCCACACCCGCCAGGGAATAAATTCCCTGTCTCATAGCTCAAGTCCGTTAAAACGGACTAATAAATTTTCCTGATGTTTATTCATCCTTAGTGGTGCCAAAAACCCCTGAAACACCTATAAATAAAGGATTATACCCGAAACAATGGATTTGGGATTTCTCAAGACATCGAACGAGGTCATTGGGTTTCAGCTTCTATTTTAACCCTTCAGGCTTTTCATTGTGAAACTCAAAAAAGTTTTCTGCACCACTAAGCTTTTCCGGTGCTATTTCCTGTTCTTGCGCTTTTTTATACATATTAATGCGCCTTAATGCAAGGGGTTTCACCCATTTTAACTCTTTTTCTTGCACCTTTTTCACTTTCTATCCCATCGAGTCATTTATTTGTCCCGGTTTTATGTTTATTCAGCAAGCCCTAATTAAAAGTTACGATAAAGGTAATTCAAAAAATACTATTGATTATTTACTTTATTTACTCAAACAGTCTCCTGATCAACGATTACTAATCCTTTGGGATGGTGCTAGTTACCATCGTTCTCAAGAAATTAGAGATTTTTTGGATGAAATTAATCAGGGACTTTCAAGCGATCAATGGAAAATACAATGTGTTCGTTTTGCTCCCAATTGTCCGATACAAAATCCAATTGAGGATATTTGGTTACAAGCCAAAACATGGGTTCGACGTTTTTGTGCGTTGATACCAACATTTTCTCATTTAAAATGGATGTTTGAATGGTTTATCCGACACACTACCTTTGATTTTCCCATGCTTCAGATGTGCGGAGCTTTTTCAAAAATCAAATATTAGTCCTATAGATGCCTGGCTATCTCTACCATTTTACCATCTTTTTTAGAATGAAATAGCCCTGAAAAAATCGCCGACTCAAATTATGATTCAATTCCGAAATTTTTCCAATAGTTGATTTACCTGATTCATGTCAAAAGGGAAAGGTTTTTGAATAGGTTGGTAATCTTTTGGATGAGGGGTGTTATGAAGAATAACAGCATTTAAATACAAGCAAGGTTCAGAAATAGGATTCATGATTGCATGGGGAATTTTTGGAGGAATTGTAACCAGTAGTGGTACATTTTGATTCAAGAAAATATAATTTTTATGCCGATTTTCTATGAATACTAAAACCATACACCCTCGCATAACTAATAACTGATCTGTTTGAAAGCGGTGACAATACAAACCATCATCTGCGCTATGGGGAGGGAGTTCATATAATATTGTCTGATTGCTAGATAGTGGACTATAAGAATAGAGACCTTCATCTTTGAACTTTTCTAGTTTAATACATTCAACTTTGTTAATAATCATGGTTCTAATTTCACCGTAATTAGGGCTTGCTGAAAAAGTGGAAAAATAAAATCGTTTAATCGAGTAAATCCGGTTCTTGTCGCACAATCATGTTATACAGAGGCTGGAAGTTAAACCATCCCTCGTAATGCGTACCAATCTGACTATGAGTAAGACTAGCGATGTCTTTGTCAATAAATTTAGCTTTCCCCGCAGACTCAACCATCAGCTGTACTTGGCAGCAGCGATCCATAATGATAAACCACCATGCAGCTTCATCAATAGAGTTCCCAACTGTAAGTAAGCCATGATTACGCAGGATTACAGCTTTTTTATTGCCAATTAAATCGGCAATTCGCTTGCCCTCTTGCATATCTGCCACTATGCCAGTATAGTCATCGAACAGAGCATGATCTTCATAGAAAATACAAGCTTCTTGGCTAATTGGGTCAAGGAGACGTCCAAGAATTGACCAAGCTTTGCCATCTTTTGAGTGGGCATGAACGGCAGCTTCTACATCTGGTCTGCTATGGTGTATTTCAGCGTGAATCGCAAAAGCAGATACATTTACAGGCTGATTACCCTGTACTATATCACCTTTATGGTTAGCTAAAACCAAGTCAGAGACTCGCATATGTCCAAAATAAATTCCGAAGGGATTAACCCAGAAACAATCAGGAAATTCGGGGTCACGAACGGTAATATGACCAGAAGCACCCTCCTCAAATCCATAGCGTGCAAATAAGCGAAATACAGCGGCTAGACGTTGTTTGCGATGAAGACGGTCACTCTCTATTCGCTCGAATTTAGGTCGTTGTGGAAGTGAAAGCATAGATACAAATTTAACTCTATAATATGTAGTTCAGAAACTGATTAGTTCACCGAAGAAAAGCAGGGTGGCAAAGGGTCTAAAGCCACCTAAATTTATTGATGGGGACTCCTACTACCTCCTTAAAGTAAGGTTGTAAATCCTTCCTTAACTAATGTAAAGTTTAGGTTGGCGGTTTTCTAAATAGGAATAGGTCGAATAACGCTCCTTAAAAATCGCTTCCCGGTCTAGTTCAGTGATTAACAAAGCCTCTTCGTCCCCCACAGCAGCTGCTAATATCTTACCATCGGGAGCAATTACTCGACTCAGACCGAAATATTCCAGATCCAATTCTCTGCCTATGCGATTGACATAGGCAATAAAAAGTTGATTCTCAAAGGCACGAGTGGGAACTAGTAGATTGGGTACTAGCATATAAGGTGGAGTAATTGCTGTGGGAACAGCAATAAGTTCTGCACCTTGTAAAGCGAGAGAACGAACTGCTTCTGGAAATTCAACATCGTAACAAATTAACACACCAACTTTAAAGCCTGAAATTGTGTGTATTAGCCATTGGTTTCCCTGTTTGAACAGACGCTGTTCTTCAGCACCGAAGAGGTGAATTTTACGATAATTGCCAACCAAATTTCCACTATTATCAATTAATGCGGCAGAATTATAAAAAAATCCACCGTCTTCCTCCGCATAACCAAATAAAAGGTTCAATCGTTTTTCCCAAGCGATTTTGGCTGCTTGCTGGAGTATTTTCCCGGTTCTTGCTTGTGCTAGTTTTTGAATCTCATTTCCAAGGTTATAGCCCGTTAGAAAAAGCTCTGGAAGGATAAGAAAATCTGCTCCCTGGCTTGCAGCAGTGGATGCTGTTCGTGCCAACAATTCAAGATTTTGAATCGGATCTAAAAAAGTGCCTGAACATTGGTAAATTGCCAGCTTCATAAATCGGGTATTTCTATTAAAGAATATTAAGAGCAAACAAGGAACAGGGAAATCCCGATAATTAAAATGTCAGTTGCTTATTTTCGTCGTTTGCTCCTCTATAAGCAATACAGCAGGTTCTTTCTGATCCTGATCTGACAGTTTTAACTCTATTTGGTTACTTAATGGTAAGGTCAATTGACTATTTTCATTTTCATCAACCGATAGGCTTAATTCGCTACTTTCTTTAGCATTCCTGGCACTCAAAGCCATTGCCATGCCCACTATTACTACAACTGCACCAATGTAACCACGAGTTTTAAAAGTTTCTCCTAGTATTAAAAAGGCTAATATTGCTCCAAAAACTGGTTCTAATGTTTCTATTACCCCAGCTTCAAAAGCTGTTATCATTTGTAGTGCTTTTGTTTGCAACCATGTAGTGATGCCAGTAGCTACTACACCAAGATAGAAGAGAACGGCTAGAGTCTCTGGATTCATGACACTCTTACGCAAGGACTCAAAGTGCCAAATCAGTTCTGGAGTTGCCCATAACAAACCTAAGATTGCTACGCTGGAAAGCTGAACGAATGTGAGAGATAAAAGTGAATGACGTGGTGAAAGGATTTCCAGGACGATAATCCAAGCGGAAGCGAGTAAAGCACACAGAAGCATCCAAACGTCCCCTATCGGAGGTGAACCATCCTGCCAACTGATTATCCCAATGCCGATAAAGGCGATCGCTGCTGCTATGATAGCTACGAAGGATTGGCGACGGTAGAACAACACTTCAAACAGTGTGACAAAGATTACAATCAATCCATAGATGAATGAGGCCTGATTAGCTGGGATAGTCTTAAGTGCAATTGTCTCGCTAACAACGCCTCCAAAAAATAACAACCCCGTGATTGCTCCATCACGGAGCAGGGCTAAATTTAGGTTACGAGCAAATGGTACAAAAATTACTGCACCAAGTGTGAAGCGAATTGCTATCTGTAAAGCGGGTGGTACAGTAGTGATGATTTGCTTAATCATCACTGGCATGGAAGCCCAAATAAGTGTTACCAACATCATCATTACGATGCCTTGGAAACTCTGATTAGTCGACGAGGATTGCTTTTGATGATGTTCTATAGCTGGTGTGGTCATAGAAAATTTCTAGTTTTGTTGAATGTAAATGTGAAGTAGATTTCAGAATCTGACTTTTCCCTCTTAACCAACTGACAGTCGAAACCGTTCATGGAGAAAACAAGCACTCAATAACTTCATTAAGAAAATATCTATGACAATGCGTTGGCTGTCATTCATGAACGGTAATTTGTCTAATAGTGCAACCACTTTTGCTTGGTCATAAAAAGGTAGAGATGCCATGATTGAACCTCGCATTGTATCCTGCATTAATTCGTTAAAGGATTCATTAGGTTTGAGGCTAGGTGGTGGCGCAACATACGGATGCTTATGACGACGATAGACTGTATTCGTTAAGAAAGGCTTTGCTGCTTCTCTTAACACATATTTTTCAGTCATGCCACGGATTTTTAAGGAAACCGGCATCTGACACACTAATTCAACTACATGATGATCGAAAAATGGATAACGACTTTCTACAGAATGAGCCATGTCAACTTTGTCGCCATACATCATTAATAACAAGTGCGGCAACTCTGTTTTAGACCGCAAATAAAGAGATTGATGTACAGGTTCCCGTCCGGTGAGTTGACCTTGGACATCAATCTGATTTAAACAGATGCGATAGGCATCCCGATTAGCAATTTGAGTAGTAAAATCTGACGAGTAGAGAGATCTGATTTTCATGCCAATCTCTGCCCATGTTTCAAACCAGGTGGGCACAAAACCTAATGACCGTTTTACACTTGCAAGCTGCATAGGTCTTTCTTGGGAAACCATATAACCAGAAGCGACTAAGTTGCTATCCCGCAATTGCGCCAACAGTTGTTGTACCGTGTTTTCGTCCTGTCCTTGTGTGTTGTAAAACAACATATCCCGACGAAGATCAAAATATCCTGCAAATATTTCATCAGAACCTTCACCGGTTAGGACAACTTTGTAACCAAAATCTCTTACAGCTTTACTGAGAACAAATTTAGAAACACTGGAAGCGTTGTCAATTGTAGTTTCACCGTGCCAAATTGCATCAGAAAAATTGTCAGCCAATTCAGCTTGACTCATCATCACAAGATTAAGATTTGCCCCAGTTAGAGCGGCAGTTTCCCGAACTATAGCTTCTTCGCTATAGGCTGGATGGTCAAATATAGCAGTAAATGTCTGTATGGGTTGAGACATTTGCGCTGCCATCATACCCAATATGGTTGAAGAATCAAGTCCACCACTGAGATAGCAGCCAACAGGAACATCAGCCCGCAAGCGCAGTCGAATTGCTTCGTTTAACTCATAACGTAGCTTTTCGATGTATTCCTCTTCAGTATATTGAGGACGGACATTATCGGTGGGATAATTAAAGTCCCAGTAGCGAATGAGTTGAATATTACTACGATTAGCAATTAGAAAATACCCAGGAGGAACCTGATAGATACCTTGATATAGAGTACGGTCTTGCAGCATTACACCATAGTTGTCTTGGAAAACCGATTCCCAATCCCATTGAGCAGGTACTCCAGCGGTAAATAAGGCCTTGACTTCCGATGCTAAGTAGAGGGTATCGCCTATAACTGTGTAGTAGAGCGGTTTGATGCCAAAGCGATCGCGTGCTGCGAACAAGAGATCGTTTCTTTCGTCCCACAGAACAAACGCAAATTCGCCACGCAAATGCTGCAAGCACTGCGTTCCAAACTCATCATAGAGATGAAGTGCGATTTCACTGTCAGAATGGGTACGAAGTCGGTATCCTCGCCGTTTTAAATCATCCTGTATCCGTTCAAAGTCGTAAAATTCCCCATTTACAACAATATGTAAATTCTCTTGTTCATTAGAAATTGGCTGGGCACCTGTTGTTAAGTCAATGATACTCAGTCGAGTGTGACCTAATCCAACTCGCTGATGGGGAGCAATCCAAAAGTTTTGTCCGTCTGGCCCTCGATGGGATAAAACTTGTGTTGCCCGTTTTAACGCTTCCTGAGAAATGATGCCGTTTTTTGAGAAAAATCCCACAATTCCACACATAAATCTACTGTAGTTATAAGTTTATAGGACTTACGTATTGACAGGATACACTAATACTATTAGGCGTTCCCTTGGGTAAACGTAAAAGAAAGAAATACACAACTCAAATGTGTTTTAAAAACTTGAACCCTGCTCTAGTATAAGATTCAACTGAATGCTTGCGAGAAAACACAAATTTTTAGGTTCTGTCTAACCATTAATACCGGGAGGATAATATCTGCAATGTTACTTATTTTATCATAATACTATCTTCTCCAAGCAAATTTTTAGCTGTTTGCCTAAAATCTGAACCAGTGGTTCACTCATCATAGTAAAATGGTTACCAGGTACTAAATTCAGTTCCACAGATTGCCCAGAGAGTTGACACCAACCCCAAGTCGGATCTTGGTGAGTTGTCGCTGCATCAGGAAGAAAATCAAACATTCCAATGTCACTAGCTCGGAAAAGGGTGATTAAAGTTGGATAATGCACCTGTGGTATATACTCAACAAAGGCAACTGTATTAGCTTTGTAAACTTGAAAGATTCTCTCAATTTCAGCCTTTGTCAACTTGAAGCCAGACCTTTGTAATATTTCTAATAGATAGTTTAGTTGCTGATTAAGGCTGGAAAAAGTTTGTGACTGTGCGGGAATAAATTCCAGGTTTTTGTTGATAATACCTTGATATAATTCACCTAAATCGGTAATGAATTTTAAATTCTCTGGCACTGAAAAATCCTGGTATTTATCAAGACTTGTCACCCAAGAATCTACAAGAATCAGCATTGATACTTGATGTCCTTGATGTTGCAATTGTTGAGCCATCTCAAAAGCAACTCTACCACCAAATGAATGACCACCTAACAGATATGGACCTTGTGGACGCACAGCTTGTAAAGCCTTGATATGATGGGCAGCGATGTCTACCATGCGGGTGAATGGTTTTTCGTTCTCATCCAGACCTAGTGATCGCAATCCATAGAACGGTTGTTCTAAACCAAGATGACGTGCCAAAGGGTAAAGATCCAACACATTACCTAAAACCCCCGGAACAAAAAACAGTGGTAGCTTAGACCCTTGTGGCTGAACTGGTACTAATGTGGAATTGTCCGACTCATCTATAATGATGTTATTTTTACCAAAACCTTTAGTTGCAGTTTCATTACTCGATAATAAAAGCACCTCCTCAGATAAATAATTAACCAATGCTCCTATGGTTGGATAGTCAAAGATTAAAGTAGACGGCAAAGAGCATTTGAGACTAGACTGGAGATGACTTCTAAACTCAATAGCCATTAAAGAATCTAATCCCAAATCAATTAATTTTTGTCCTGGCTCTATTTTTTCAGGTGAAGCTAAACCTAGCACTTTCGCCACCTGTTGACAAACATGAGCAGCCAACAAACCTTGACGTTCAATCACAGGAGTTACTTCTAACAAGGTCTGAAAATCAGTGAGTGCTTGCTGCTGTGACTGCGTTTTTGACAGATTCAGGAAATCAGCCAAAAACGGTGATATAGTCAGTTGTTTTTCCAAAAACCGCGACCAGTTGATTGACATAACTCCTACTTGAATAGGATTCTCTAACAACAACTGTGCCAACACTTGCAATCCTTGTTGCGTAGCAATACTTCCCTCACCTTTCTCACTCAATTGCCCAATTAAATTACTTCTCACGGTCATACCCACCTCAGCCCAGGCACCCCAATTAATACTCAAACCTGGCAGTCCCCGCATCTGCCGATAGGATGCTAGGGCATCAAGAAAAGCATTTGCAGCAGCGTAGTTTGCTTGACCTGCGGTGCCTAACAGACTGCTACTAGAAGAAAATAGCACAAAAAAGTCTAAGGACAGATTCTGGGTTAAGGTGTGTAGATTCCAAGCCCCTTGTACCTTTGGAGCCATGACCTGAGCAAAGCGCTGCCAATTTTGCTGATGCAAGACACCATCATCTAGAATGCCGGCAGCGTGGATAATCCCCCGCAATGGTGGTAAAGATTGCTCAATTTGAGTGAATAACCGAGTTACTTGTTCAGTATCAGACACATCTGCTTGGATGACAACCACTTTAGCACCAGCCTGTTCAATAGTTCTTAATTGATCAGAAATAGCTGGCTTCACTTTGCTGCGTCCTACCAATACTAGATGTCGCGCCCCCAACTCGACCATCCACCGGGCAATTAATAATCCCAGGTCGCCCAAACCACCAGTAATCAAATAGCTGCTATCACTACGGAAAATAAGACTCTCTGGCGTTGTATCAGGAAATTTGATTATGATTTTACCAGTATGTTTACCTTGCTGCATATAGCGGAAGGCACTGACAGCATCAGAAAGAGGAAATACCGTTTGCGGTAGGGGCTTGAGGAAGCCGTTTTCAAACTGCTGAGTTAATTGGCACAGTATTGGTTGAATGAAAGCAGGTTGCTCTTGACACTCTTGCCCTAGATCAACCACGGAATATGATATATCAGGTCGGAAATTTGTGACTTGGGAGGGTAGCCAAATATCCCGTTTGGCAATTTCTAGAAACCGTCCTTTATGTGCAACAACTGCCAAACTTTTCTCAATAAATCCTTCTGTGGTTAAAGAGTTGAGAACAATATCCACACCCTTACCATTTGTATATGCCATCACCTGCTCGGCAAAATCTATTGTCCGGGAATTCATAATATACTTTACTCCCAGGGACTTCAGAATTGGCCATTTGTTGGGACTGGCTGTAGCAAATACCTCCGCTCCCGCTTGTTGGGCTAACTGCACAGCAGCCTGACCAACTCCACCTGTAGCTGCATGAATCAATACTCGATCTCCAGAACCAATCTTGGCTACATGATGCAGACACCAGTAAGCCGTTAAAAATGCAACAGGAATAGTTGCTGCCTCTTCAAAGTTCAGCCTTGCTGGCATGGAAACCACTAAGTTAGCGTTGAGCGTGACATACTGACTAAATGTATCTATTCCAGCAGCGATAACAGGGGTTCCAATTTCAAAGCCTTTGACTCCTTCACCAATAGCTACTATCTCACCGGAACACTCAGTACCAAGGGGGGGATTTCCCGGATATAAGCCCAGCACATTCAGAACATCAATAAAATTTAGTCCTACAGCCTTGACCTGAATTTCTACCTGACCTGGTTTTGGCTTTTGACGACTTAATCTATGCAGTTGCAAACCATCTAGAGTTCCCCGTGAGGACACTTCTAATCGGAATGGTTGGTTTTTAGGAATATCTAGCTTGGATGGAGTTAGAGTTTTTTGGGTCTGGTGACAGCGCATCAGTCTGGCTACATACCTTACCTGGTTGCGAAAAGCGACTTGATCCTCTTTTTGCTCTGATGTTTGTAGAAATAATATTTCCTCAAACAAATTCTGTACCTCGTTTTCTGTCACTTCCGAATCTAAATCTATCCGAATACAATTTAGATCAGGGTATTCGAGTCCAATCACTTTCCCCATTCCCCATAAGGAAGATGAAGCCACCTGTCGAACGGAGGTATCGGCTACAGCTTGCGCCGAACGAGTAACTAACCAGATAGAAGGTATATCATGATATTTATGAACCAGCCCTTGGATTAAATGCAATGTACTACCACAAGTTATCAAGGAAACTGCTTCTAAGTTCTCTCCAGTTAGGATTGAGGGCGTATCTAATCCCCAGAGATTTATAACTCCTTGGATATGAGGTAAAACCACTAATATCTCCTGAAAATGGCGAGGATTAGCAGGATCTATTTTGTACTCTTGCTCACCAATCTGTTCATACTCTTGTCCTGGAAACACTAAAGCACACCTGTCTCCTTGGGAGTGGAACAGTCCAGACAACTTCTGACCAGTTCCTTGACTATCAGCTAAAATTAGCCATTGTTTGGGGAAACTGACTGATGGGATAGATGATATCTGTGGTGATGAAAAAACATTCCGCTGTTGAGGTCGCCATTCCACTTTATATAGCCAATCTTCCACAGATTGCTGTCTAGTTCTTAACATGACTGATTGAGGGACTTGTTGGAGTTGCACCCCCTCCACAAGGGCAATCAACTCTCCTTTCAGGGTGAACAGGTGTAAGTCTGCCTTCACCATGACTTGGCTATTGCCCTGTTTTTGATATAATTGAGCATAGCACCAAATAACTGAACTAGCACGAGCGTACATCTGCAATCGCTCTACACCGACTGGCACGTAAGTATTGTGATGGTCATCATCCATCAATGTGGCATCTAAAATCTGTAGACAAGCATCCAACAATATTGGGTGTATGAGGTAATCGTTGACCTCAAATTTTACTGGTTCTGGTAAGCATATCTTCCCTAGTGCCGCGGTTTCATTACGCCAAAGTTGGTCTATGGCAAAGAAGCTTGGCCCGTAATCAATATTTTGCTGGATGTGACGCTGGTATAAAAGTTGCAAAGAAATCTCTTGCTGGCATTGATTTTTTAAGGTTGCCAAATCCATTGTTTTATTTGGCGACTGTTTGACTTGGGTAATTAGTTTACCTGATACGTGAAGTATCCACGATACTTGTTTTTTGTTTGCCTCAGTTGTAGGTTCTAGGCTAAAAATCTCAAATCGGTAGGAAAAAGCTGCCTCTGAAGTTAACACCAAGTGGACAAGCTTATGAGAACCGTCTTCTGTCAAGGTGAGGGGCTGACGAATTAAAACATTTTCTAAGGTGAGGTTAGAAGTTTTGGCAACTACTACCCCAGCGGCTAAGGCCATCTCTATATATGCTGTTCCGGGAACAATTATAGTTGCAAACACCCGATGATCTTCCAGCCATTTGGGGAAGTTTTTGCTGATTTGACATTGGAAGCGAATTTGCTCGGTTCCCGGTAAGGATATTTGCTGTCCCAGCAGAGGATGAGCGCTCTGATTTGAAGCAACAAGAACAAGTTCTTGAGTTCCATTATCCTTGGGAATTTCTACCCAATAGCGCTGTCGCTGGAAAGGATAAGTGGGTAAAGCTTGGCGACGGCGTGTATAGTCTCTGTCAAATCCCACCCAATTTATAGAAACTCCCTGCACATATAAATCTCTTAAGCTAGTTAGTAGGGAGTGCCAATCTTCTTGTTCTGGGCGTAAACTTGGTAGCCATAATGCGGCACGATTGCTCAGACACTGACAGCCCATTGCCAATAATATTGGCTTTGGACCAATTTCAATAAACACATCTATTTCCTGCTGTGCCAGGGTTGCCATACTTGCTGCAAATTGAACGGGCATCAGGATATGGCGACACCAATATTCAGGGGTAGCTATTTCATCAGTTATTAGTGTTCCTGTAACATTACTATTAATTTTAATCTGCGGCGTATAAAATTTTACTGATTCTGTAATTTGCTTAAATTTTGCCAACATCGGCTGCATTAAAGTTGAGTGGAAGGCATGGGAGACATTTAATTTCTTGGTTTTGATTCCGGATGCTTCTAGGTTGGTAACAAGAATGCTAATTGCTTCTCGCTGTCCAGAAACCACTACACTTTGCGGACCATTAATAGCGGCAATGGAAACTTGTTGGCTATTAGTGTCTAAGGAAGCTATAGCTGCTAATGCTTGTTCTTCACTAGCTAAAAGTGCCACCATTTCGCCATCTGGTGGTAAAGATTGCATTAGCCTTCCCCTGGCGGCAATCAATTTTAACCCATCTTCTAAGCTAAAAACTCCAGCGATCGCAGCTGCCACATATTCTCCGACACTGTGACCCATCACTACATCGGGTTCTATACCCCATGATTTCCACAACTCAGCTAAGGCATACTCTAGAACAAATAGGGCTGGTTGAGTGTAGGCGGTCTCATTTAATTGCAAATGATTAGATGGTCTGTCGGGATATAAAATTGACCGCAATGATACTTCCAGATATGGGTGGAGAATTTCGTCGCAATCATCTATGATTTGTCGGAAAGTGGGTTGGGTTTCGTAAAGTTGACGACCCATGTCTACATACTGGGAACCTTGTCCTGTAAATAGAAAGGCAATTCGTTTCTTAAAAGCGAGTTTAGGGGCTGTAATTGGGGGTAGTTCGGGGTTATTGATGAAATTAACCAATTGCCTCTTGAGTTGCTGTTTGGAGTTAGCAACAAGGCAAGTGCGATAATTAAAGTGTTCCCGTCCCGTATTGGCTGTAAAACAAATATCTGCTATTTCTGTTTTCTGTTCAGACTCCAGATAAGTAACATAACGTTGTGCTAGTTCGGCCAGCGCCTGATTTGTTTTTGCTGATAACGTTAAAAGATGCCATGTCCTGTCCGTCGTGGATTTTAAGTTTGGACTTTGGATTTCTTTTGGTGCCTCCTCCAGTATAACATGACAATTTGTACCACCCATCCCAAAAGAACTTACGCCTGCTCGCCGAGGTGTATCTTGAGTTTGCCATTCTGAGAGAGTGGTATTAACGTAAAAGGGGCTATTGTCAAAGTCAATATTGGGATTGGGTTTTGTAAAGTGGAGACTAGGGGGAATCAATTTATGTTTAAGTGCCAATATCGTTTTTATGAGACTTGTGATACCAGCCGCCTCATCTAGATGTCCGACATTGGTTTTGACTGAGCCGATCGCACAAAAGCCGTTTTTTCTACTACTCGTATTTTCCCGGTAGGCTTTGGTAAGTGCTGCTACTTCAATTGGATCTCCTAAAGGTGTTGCAGTTCCGTGTGCTTCTACATAACTCATCGTGCTAGAGTCAATTTCAGCTAAGGCTAATGCTTCCGCAATGACTTTTGCTTGCCCTTCTACACTAGGAGCCGTATAACCCACCTTTAAAGCACCATCGTTGTTAATAGCTGAAGCCTTGATTATTGCATAAATATTGTCTTTATCGGCGATCGCATCATCCAACCGCTTCAACATTACAATACCACAGCCACTACCAAACACTGTTCCTTGAGCTTGGGCATCAAAAGTCCGACAGCATCCATCGGGAGAGTGAACCATCCCTTCCTGGTAAAGATAACCAGTTTTTTGCGGCACGACAATGGAAACACCACCTGCTAGAGCCATGTCGCATTCCCCATTTCGTAAATTCTGACAAGCAACATGAACAGCTACTAGAGAAGTTGAACAGGCAGTTTGAATGTTTAAGCTAGGTCCTGTTAAACTCAGTTTATAGGAGATACGTGTGGGAAAATAATTCCGCTCATTGCCTAACCTTGCTTGAAGGGAGTTGAATTCCAAGAACGGGTATTTCGCAGAAAATCCCTGGTAAGGATAAACATTATTAATCAGGTAAGTACTCATCCCTGAACCAGCAAAAACCCCTACTGCTCCCTGATAGTTTTTCGGGTTGTAACCAGCATTTTCAAAGGCTTCCCAAGCGGTTTCCAAAAAAATCCTTTGTTGGGGGTCTATAATTTCAGCTTCTTTGGGAGAATAGCCGAAAAACTGTGCATCAAACAAATCAATGTTTGGCAAAATAGAACTGGCTTTTACATAATTATCCTGTTTTAGCAAGCTAGGGTCTGGTAGCTCTATTTCTGCATCAGAGAAGAAGGAAATTGATTCAACTCCATCGCGCAAATTGTGCCAAAATGTTTCAATATTTTCTGCACCGGGAAACCGACCAGACATACCAATAATAGCGATATCCGAGGCTTGATAACCCTGTCTTTTAGTCGGCTTTTGGTATCCTATATTTGGTGGTGCTATTGCAGTTTTATTTAAGTGTTGAGCTAAAGCATATATGGTGGTATATTGAAATAAAGTGACAGTTGGTATATTTTTATTAAAAATTTCAATTAATTTTTTATGGACTTGAATTAGAAGTAAGGAATTACCACCCAAATCGAAGAAATTATCATGAATTCCCACTTCTTCCAATTGAATCACTTGTTGCCACACATGAGCAATTATTTTTTCAATATCAGATTGAGGTAAAATTAATGCTTCTTCTACTTCTCGACGAGATATATCAGGTTGGGGAAGACTGCGACGATCCACTTTACCACTGGGTGTTAGCGGCATTTTTTCCAATACCACTATTGCAGATGGAACCATGTAATTAGGCAGGTGTTCCTTGAAATAATTCCGTAAAGTGGATTCTAGAGACTGATGCACTCCTTCTTGTGTAGGGACTACATAGGCAATTAGTCTTTTGTCTCCGGGGACATCTTCGCGAACAGTAACTACACCTTCCTGAACAATCGGATGTTTTGCTAACAATCCTTCAATTTCGCCCAGTTCAATCCGGAAACCGCGAATCTTGACTTGTCCATCGCTACGTCCTAGATGTTCGATATTACCATCATTCAAGTAACGAGCTAAATCACCTGTTTTGTACAAATTACCAGGGCTAAATGGGTTGGGAATAAATCTTGCTTGAGTTAATTCTGGACGATTGAAATAACCTCTAGCGATTCCTGCACCACCTACATATAATTCTCCCGGAACTCCCAGAGGAACAGGTTGAAAAAACTCATCAAGAAGATAAATTTGGATATTATTAATTGGACGACCGATAGGGGGAAGTGTTGCCCAATACTTGGCATCTCCTGTCAATGTAAAAGTCGCTATCTCTGGAACTTCAGTAGCACCATAATGATTGTGTAGAGTGGCACCGATTTGCCGGAAAAACTGAGTAATTTTAGGTGTGATTTGCAGTTGTTCACCAGCGGTCATTACCTCACGCAAAGTGATAGGAATAGTTTGCTCATCAATCACCTCTACCAATTGCTGTAGAGCAATAAAGGAAAGATAGAGTTTTTCAATTCCGGTTTGAGTAATTGTTTTTAATAGGTCTACAGGACTATGGCGTACTTCTTCAGAAATTAACACTAATGTTCCACCAGAACACCAGGTAGAAAATATGGCTATTACCATCTCTAGGGATCTCTCTATGCAAATACCAACTAAGCTTTCTGCTTCTACTCCCTGCGTCTGAAGATAATGTGCTAGGCGATTAGCTCGCTGATTTAGTTCTCTATAGGTTAGTTGCTGGTTTTCATAAACTACAGCGATAGCTTCAGGAGTTTGTTGAACTTGCAGCTCAAATAACTGATGGATACAACCTGAGGGATATTCTATTTTCGTATTGTTATAACCTACCAATAATTCATTGCGTTCTACTTCTGTCAAAAATACTATTTCACCAATATGTTTTTGTGGATTAGCAATGATATTTTTGAGTAAATTCTCAAAATGGTTCATTATACGGTTTATTGTAGCTGATTCAAATAAATCTGTGTTATACTCCCAAGTCCATACTAATCCTTGCTCTGTATCCTTAACAGAGATAAACCAATCGTAGGGTACTGATTTGCTCTCCACATCACTAGGTGTTAAGCTGAGGGTGGAAAATTCCAGGTTTGGCATTAGGTCATCCCGCAAGATAAACAACACCTGGAATAGGGGAGAGAAACTCATATCCCGCTCTGGCTTTAGTTCTTCTACTAATTTTTGGAATGGGTAATCTTGGTGTTTTTGAGCATCCTCTACAACTTTAGCAACACGAGATAATAGCTGGAGGAAGGTGGGATTACCTGCCATATCAGTACGTAGAACCACTGGATTACCAAAATAACCAATCATTCCCTCTGTACCAGGAATGTTACGACCTGCTACTGGTGAACCAATGGTGATATCTTCCTGTCTGTTGTATCGGTAGAGTAATGTTTTGAATGCTGCTAATAGAACAGTAAACAGGGTAAGTCCTTGAGATTGACTTAATATCTTGAGTTGCTCACTCAGATTGTGCGGTAAATTCAGTTGACAATAAGCACCTGCATAAGTTTGAATCGCTGGTCTGGGATAATCTGTAGGTAGTTGCAATACAGACAATTGTTTCCCCAGTTGCTGTTTCCAGTAACTCAGTTGGTTTTCCAGAATCTCTCCTTGCAAGTATTGTTTCTGCCGAATGGCAAACTCTTTATACTGAAGCGGCAGTGCCAATAATGGTGACTGCTTACCTCTAGCGATCGCCTCATACAGGGTTGCCATTTCTTGAAAAAATATACCTATAGACCAGTCACCATCACATATGATGTGATGTAGTGTTAAGACCATAAGGTATTTAGTTGGTTCCATTTGTAACAAAATAATTCGCCACAATGGGCCAGTGCGGAGGTTAAATGATTGCTGTACAGATTCTATAGACATCCGTTCAACTGCTTGCTTTTGCTCAACAGCACCCAGTTTTTGTAAATCTACTACCGCTAAATCCACATTAAAGGGTGAAGTAATTATCTGCCTTGGTTGTCCATCAATGACATCAAAGGTAGTTCGGAGAATTTCATGGCGCCTAATAATTTCATTGATACTTTGTTTTAATATGTCTAGGTTAATTAAACCTATAATTTGAGTCCCCCCTCGGATATTATAAGACGGATTACCTGGTTTTAGCTGATCTAAAACCCACATACGCTCTTGTTCAAAGGAGAGAGAAAAGTATGGTTTTTTATGGGAATAAGAAGATGTGTTGGTGGGTTTCATAAGAGATTCCTTAATCATGATTTGGCGTGGGAAATCCTGGACAAAACTGGACAACCTTACAAAAATTTATTCACCAAGCCAGTAAATCCTGTCCGGTTTTGCCTAGATAAAATGAAGCGCCTACAATTTAGTTAAATATTTAGTCAATGGCTTCAGAAGTTGTTAATCCCTGATTTGCTGATCTTCTAAATATACCAGTACCCCGGTTCTCATCTGTTTCCTTGTTGTGAAACTTATGTTTTTCAAAGACTGAATCGTATTTACCATCCTTGAGTACTGAGTCTGGCAACCTGTGCAATGGCTTGTATATATGGTGTTCTTGACCTTCTACCCAAAATGGCGCATTTGACACAGCATTATAGGTACAATGGAGAATAGTGCGGGGCATATCTGAGTGATTGACATCTGACCAGTGCAAGGTATTACCGTGCAAAAATAGCACGTCCCCCATTTCCATCTCACAATGTACCATTTCCAGTCTTGCCAAAATCTTTTCTACTCGACTAGGATCAGTACAATAATCATTGCCAAACTTAAATTGGTCAATACGACCCATTAAATGAGATTTCTTGACTACCTGGAGACATCCGTTGTTTTTAGTGTGTTTATCAACAGCAATTGTACAGGTTAATATGTTTGGAAACAAGCAACCATCATGATACCAAAACCAATAATCTTGATGAAAACCTACTACACTTTCAGAGTGAGGTTGCTTTCTGACAATTTTAGAGTGCCAGTGATAGCATTCTTTGCCCAGTAGTGCTTCAGATGCATCAACAACCCGCGCCATTCTGGGAATAACCCCCAGCATCGTATCGCTTAAATCACTCCAACTGGCAACCTTAAAAACCCTACCTTGGTCATCAATGACAGATGTCTGTGCCCCTCTAATTTCCGGATCTTCCTCACAAGCTAACCTCAAGGGTTCGAGTTCTTCAGGATCAAAAAACCCAGGAATGATGACAAATCCCTCAGCGTGATATTCCGCAATTTGTGCTGATGATAGGGGACGAGTTGTAATTATTTTCTGTTGATCTATGTTTGGTAGAGGAGTTTCTTGAGAGGATGTTTGAGTAACCATAATTATTCTCCTGCAATTATTGATTCAAATGGATTGTTGTTCTTAGGTGATAAATTCTGGACGATCTGACAAAGCTGTTTTTATAATATCCAGGGATGTTTGCAGTTCCAATCCTGTAAGTTCCAACCTTGGTGGACGCACGAAGGTATTTCCCCAGCCAACAGCCTGCTGCATCAGCTTTGTCATCTGGACAAACTTCGGATCTGCGTTGAGTCGCATCAAAGGCATCATCCATTTGTAAAGACGAAAAGCTTGATCATCCTCTTTTTGAATAGCATAGTTAAACAGGGCTACACTTTCTTTTGGCAAAGCATTGGCAGTTCCTGCTACCCAAGATGTTGCCCCTGCGGCTACACCTTCGACTAAGATATCATCCATCCCTACAGATATAGAAAGTCGCTCTCCAAGTAGGGAACGAATAGCTGTAATTCTACGTACATCAGTAGTTGCTTCTTTAACGGCACAAAGATGAGAATGATCCGCCGCTAGTTCGGCAATATGTTCTGGCAAAAAATCA
The DNA here is from genome assembly GCF_001672085.1 of Anabaena sp. AL93. NCBI lineage: Bacteria > Bacillati > Cyanobacteriota > Cyanophyceae > Nostocales > Nostocaceae > Anabaena > Anabaena sp. AL93. The sequence goes on from NZ_LJOU01000019.1 coordinate 55,272, forward strand.
GTTCCGTAGGCATCTGGGTCATTGTATAACATACAGGGTGTGTCTGTGGCTTCGATGACAGCAGCTACATGAGCCTTCATCTCATACCAATCTGTGCTGTATTGATAGGGTGGTAAAATCATTAAGCCACTACAACCTAATAATGTAGCTTTTTTTGCCAAGGCTACTGCTTGGGCTGTTGTCATCGCACCAATACCAGAAATAACTGGTACGCGATCGCCAACCGCTGTTATGCAAGTTTGGAGAACCTGAATTTTTTCATCAAAGCTTAGGGAGGTTGCTTCTCCAAGTGTGCCATTAGCAACAATACCTGTACAGCCATTATCCACTAACCAATTGACGTGTTTAGCTGTATACTCCGCATCGAAACTTAAGTCTTGTTTAAAGCCAGTTGTGATTGCTGGCATTACACCTTGCCATTTCATTATATTACCTACTATTTCAGTGGATTTTGCATCAGGTTTTAATGATGAATTTTTAATTCATTAGGACTTAATTACTGTATAAATTAACCTTTATCTGTATGAAGGAAATTGCGTCATTTCAGACTTTGGGGTATGAATTTTATACAAATAGAGTCCTATTCATGTTGGTGCTAGAGATTTAGTTTCTAATTAATGAAAGCTCTGTTTCAATTGCTAATGATGGCAAAGATAAGGTTGTATCTAGCTGGTTGAGTATTTGCCGAATTAATGACATGCCTTCCAAAAAATTATCAGTATTCCGCGCTAGAGCTATTCTGATATATCTCTCTCCTTGAGCAGGATTATACCAGAAGAAGTAACTGCCTGGTAAAACGTAAATCCCTCCTGTACAGAGAATTCTTTGTAATTCTGTGGCTGTGAGATTGGGTTCCATAATTTCACACCAAGCCACACTGACTTTACCTTTTGGTTTTTGTATTTTTAGAATACTATTATCAAAAATTTCTTCTATAATTTTTCTGTTAGTCTTTAAAAGATTTTTTGTGGAAGTAAACTGGTATCTTTGAGAATCCTTTATATACTCTGTGAGAAAATTCAGAATAAAAGGCGATACATTTAGTATGTAAGCTGTATAGATACTATACATCTCGTCATAAAGATTATCGCTTACTTTCAGCATGGCTATTTTGGCATCTTGAATCGGCCAGGTTTTACCTGTATCTTCAATTGCCATATATTTTACACCTGATTCCCTTAATATTTTATAGGTATCATATAGTTCAATTTCCTCATCATTCATTAAGAAGTTCGCAAAGCAATAATCTATTATCAGAATTTTGTCATAGTCTTTACAGAACCTGACTAGATTTTCAAAAGATTGCTTATTTTTTTTATCCAGCAGAGTGAAACCGGTGGGATTATTCGGATCTATAATAAATATAGCATCAGTTTTTACATGATTTTTCAGGTTTTCATAAATTTTATCTTCTTCATGAAGTAATTCCTCTTTTAAAGGAGAAAGAGGTATTTCCATGTGCATCAATATTTCATATAGATTGTCAAAGCAAGGCTCCAGTAAACTCACTGTTAATCTCTTTTTTAAGAGAAAGTTAGCTACCTGAATTGTTGCAATTGAAGCAGCATAATGCAGCATAATATTGTTCGGCATTAAGGCTGACTCAATTTTTCTCACTTTATAGAAAGTCTCAATAAATCTTGTATTGAGAACCTCTTGTTTGATTTTTTCAGATTCCAGCCATAATTCTGGCAATCTTTTTACAATTTCTAATTGAGAGATAGATTGGGATTGATGGGTATGAGCATCAGCAAAATTGTATTTGTGTTTAAGTGCTTGAACTTCATGTTGCGTTAAATCTTCAAATTTGATCTGATTCATAATTACCCTCGCAGAAGCAAAAATATTTTATTCCCTGTTTATAGCCACTATCGAACTGTTTTGTAAAATGGCTGAAACTCAATCAGAACTTCGTATTAAGACAACTTTACATACCGTTGTATGACTTTAGTTTTTTCTATATACTTAGTTTTCGTTGATTAATATACAATGACTTAATAGTTAAAATGTAATACCTTAATAAAAGTTTACTTAACGGGTGACAAGGCTGTTGAAGATGAGATGTAGCAATAATTTGAGAAATTTGTTGTCCCCAACGTCCCCACCCACAAGCAGCCATTTCACTACATATTTACCACTACCGTGTTTTTTCTTACTTAAGGTTCTTCCGTACCTGTTATGCCAAACATGAGTTTATTTACCCCACAACCCATATAAATAAAGGGTTTTATTGTTCTTGATACCAAATTTGTCAAAATAACCAATGAATTAAAGTAAAATCCTTATATAACAAGAATTTTGGGATTTAAAAAAAATAATTTAGCATAACAAGTACCGAAGAGCCTTACTTAATGGCTGAATTGAGGTCAATAATAGTTGCTATATGCGCCCGTTTTCAACATCTTCCCCTACTCCCAACTTTTCCACCATTATTTGTTCACGAGTTTCTCCAAAAGCTAAAGTCAACAGGGGATTTGCTTCTAAAGCCGGGAGAGTAGTACTAATATTATCAAGATCATTTCTAAATGTACTGGGCAACTTTACCACAAACATCATCGTTCTTATTGCATAGAACAAAGATAGACTCAACCACAAGATATGGTTACTGGAGAACTTAACGGCAGCAAAATTCACAGGTGCAAATCCGATAAAAAGAGCGACTAAGCTAACATTACGGAGGGTATGTCCTTGTGCTAAACCTAAGAAGTATCCTTCCAGTGTAAAATCTATAGAACTAAGTACCAAGGCCAGTACCAACCAGGGAACAAAAGTATCTATCTTAGAGATGATTTCGGTGTGGTTAGTGAATAATCTAAAAACACTATCGGGAAATAATATACATATTCCACCGAAAAATATTCCTACAATCAGAGCAGTTAAGACAGAAAAACTAACTAGAGGTGCTAACTGGTGTGAATCTCCTTTTCCTTTAAAGTTTCCGACCAAACTTTCTGTACCGAATCCGATTCCTTCAATAAAATATGTATTAAAGCTGATTATCTGCCACAACAAAGAATTCTGTGCGTAAACTAGCATTCCCATCTGTACTCCTTGATAACTAAATGTTAAGGAGATAAACAGAAGAACTAAATTGCTAATAAAGATGTTGCCATTGAGAGTTAAGTTAGATTTTATAGCTGAGATGTCCCATATTTTAAACGCTACAGATATCACTTCCAACCACTGGAATTCTCTACAAAAAAATATCAATCCTACCAACAACAATATATATTGGCTGGCAGCAGAAGAAACTCCTGCTCCCATACTTTCCCACCCTAAGTTGATAATAAACAGATAGTCAAGTCCAATTTTCACACCATTACCAACTACTGATAACAGCACAACTAAGCCATTTTTTTCTCGCCCTAGAAACCAACCTATCAGAACAAAATTGAGCAAAACCGCAGGCGCTCCCCAAATTTGGGTGTTGAAATAGGCAAGACCTGAAGATTTGATTTCTAGGGGGACATTGAGGATGGTAAACCCAAGCTCTCCCAAAGGGTATTGTAAAAGTATGAGGGCAATACCCAGCACCAAAGCTATTAAACCATTACGCAATCCTATCAATAACATTTCTTCCCTGTCATCTCCTCCAACCGCTTGCGCTGTGACTCCAGTAGTCCCCATTCGTAAAAAGAGTAAAACGAAGTAGAGAAAGTTGAGCAAGTTGCCAGCAAGGATGACTCCGGCGAAGTTGTTGATTTCTTCAAGATGACCCAAAAATATGACACTGACTAAATTAGCTACCGGGATCATAATATTCGATAGGACGTTGGCTAGAGCTAATTGGAAATAGCGAGGTATGAAATCATACTTGTTTTTGAGTGTCGGGTTCATTTTTTAAGTAAGTAGTAGTCTGTCAAAGATATTTTAACGGGTAATGGTTCTATTCCTCCTCTGCTCCCTCTACTTGTCTTCATCCTCTATACTCAAAACGGCTGGAAGCTGGACTTTTTTATCATACAAAGAACAAGTTCAAAGCCTCTCCCCGCAAGGGGGAGAGGTTTACCAGAGGGGTTTCATATTTGGTTAAACTATGAACCGTTTTCAGTATATCTCCCCTTAGAGGGTGTTTGAAAAGTTATGGTCAATGTATCAAATATTTTTTACCCCACCCTAACCCTCCCCTTGTAAAGGGGAGGGAACTGGATTTTTATTGTTTCCCCTTTTACAAGGGGAAAGGGGGGTAGCAATGTGATGAAAATTACGGAATACCACTTTTCAAACATCCTCTAAGAGGGTGTTTGAAAAGTCTCAATCCATACTAAGTAGGTTGGTGTTGAAAATTGTCGTTATGGCAAGGCAATAGGCAATAGGCAATAGGCAAGAGTGAAGAGGGTTTGGGCGATTTTACGTTTCTTTAGAGGTTGTTTGAAAACTTTTTCGTGTGGGATCTGACACCCGCAGATCCCCCTAAGTCCCCCTTAAAAAGGGGGACTTTGAGGAATTTAGCCCCCCTTTGTAAGGGGGGTTGGGGGTATCTCGATTAATTCTGATACTTTTCAAACATCCTCTTACACAGTTTGGTTTTATTGTGTTCACCTACTTACTTTAAAAAATTAGATAAATGGTGATACTCTGGAATAGAATCCTACATATACATTTTTAAGAGTTATGAATTATAAATTATCACGAATGGCAGCGATTCAATCGCCAATTATTCCGGTGGTGGGAGAATTAATTAAAAACTCTCCTGGGACAATTTCTTTAGTTTCTTTAGGACAAGGTGTGGTTCACTATCAACCACCAGATACCGCAATGGAATTATTACCAAAGTTCCTGGCTGAACCTAAAAATCATCTTTATCAACCCGTTATCGGGATTCCTGAATTATTAACAGTATTAGCAGCAAAGTTATCAATATTTAATAGTCTTGATATCAATGAAGAAAATGCTATTGTGGTGACAGCAGGTAGCAATATGGGGTTTATAAATGCTATTTTAGCAATTACTTCTCCTGGTGATGAAATTATTTTAAATACTCCCTACTATTTTAATCATGAAATGGCAATTAAAATGGCAGGTTGTCATCCGGTATTAGTTGCCACAGATACAAATTATCAATTAATTCCTAAAGCCATAGCCGCCGCAATTACAGATAAAACCCGTGCGGTAGTGACGATTTCTCCGAATAATCCTACAGGTGTTATTTATTCAGAAACAGCATTAAAACAAGTTAATGAAATTTGTCGAGAAAGGGGAATTTATCATATTAGTGATGAGGCTTATGAATATTTTACTTATGACGGTGTAAAACATATTTCACCGGGGGCATTTGCGGGCAGTCATCAATATACAATTTCTCTGTTTAGTTTGTCGAAAGCTTATGGTTTTGCTAGTTGGCGAATTGGTTATATGGTAATTCCTCAACATCTATTAATTGCTGTGAAAAAAGTCCAAGATACCATTTTAATTTGTCCACCTGTGGTTTCTCAATATGCAGCTTTGGGGGCTTTACAAGTAAAAGATGATTATTTAAAAGATAATATTGGGACTATTGCTAAAGTTCGAGAAATAGTAATTGATTCACTGCGATCGCTTCAGGATTTATGTACAATTACACCAGCTAATGGTGCATTTTACTTTTTCTTGAAAGTGCAGACAAAAATGAATGATTTGGAATTAGTGAAAAAACTGATTCAAGAACACAAAATAGCAGTGATTCCGGGAACAACCTTTGGGATGGAAGATGGTTGTTATTTGCGGGTTGCTTATGGTGCGTTACCAGCAGATACAGCTAAAGCAGGTATAGAAAGATTAGTCAAAGGTTTGCAAAGTATCGTATTATAGCCACATAACAAAAATTAATATTCGGATTTTCCCATGAGTCAAATAGTTTGGATAGCAAGACACGCTAACCGCCTTGATTTCGTATATCCCGATTGGTTTCTAACCGCCGAAAGACGGTATGATCCACCTTTATCAGATGATGGTATGATTCAGGCGCAGCAGTTAGCAAAGCGACTTAAAGGGGAAAAAATCGCCCATATTTTTGCTTCTCCATTTTTGCGAACTATCCAAACGGCAAATGCGATCGCTGAAGTTTTGGATTTATCTATTAAACTGGAAGTAGGTTTGAGTGAATGGCTTAATCCCGAATGGATGACTGAAGAACCGGAAAAACTCCCAACTTCAGCTTTAGTCAAATTATTTCCCAGAATTGATACCAGTTACACATCACGCATAGCCGCAAAATACCCGGAAACTCATCAACAGGTGCGGGAACGTTCGGCACAAACTGCCAGGTGTTTATCTACTGAATTCTCCCCCCATGATATCCTATTGGTGGCACATGGCGCGTCTGTCTTGGGTGCAGCAATGGGATTTGTAGGGGACATAGCCAAAAATGAAGTCAAAGCTTCTCTATGTTCTTTAGTAAAAGTTGTCCGCCAAGATTCAGAATGGTTGTTAGCACTAAAGGGTGATACGTCCCATTTGACGAAAGTTGAAGAATTGGTGAGATTTGTGTAAATATTTAATGAGGATTTTCTCTAAATCACAACTAACGCTGACTCAGCAAAAGTAACTTACTAACTGATAAATTTTATGACATTGCTACTGGCCGGAGACATAGGCGGAACAAAAACTATTTTGCGTTTAGTGGAATTTTCAGAAACACTGGGATTAAAAACTCTGCACGAAGAGAGTTTTCGCAGTGGAGATTTTCCTGATTTAGTCCCCATCGTCCAAAGGTTTTTGACTACAGCTAACTCTAGCACACCAGAAAAGGCTTGTTTTGCGATCGCAGGACCAGTAGTGGAAAACACCGCCAAGTTGACCAATTTAGCCTGGTTTCTCGATACAAATCGTTTAACTCAAGAATTGGGTATTCTATCAATTTCCCTGATTAATGACTTTGCGGCTGTTGGTTACGGCATTTTTGGATTAACAAAACAGGATTTACTAACTTTACAAGTTGGTAAATACCAACCAGCAGCACCAATGGCTGTAATCGGTGCAGGAACTGGGTTAGGACAAGGATTTTTGATTAAACAAGACCATCAATATCAAGTCTTTCCTTCCGAGGGTGGACACGCAGATTTTGCACCACGCAATGAACTAGAGTTTCAACTGTTGAAATATCTAGTAGATAAACATGATATTCCACGAGTCTCCGTAGAAAGAGTAGTTTCCGGGTTAGGAATTACCTCCATTTACCAATTTTTACGAGATAGAAAAATAGCCACCGAATCACCAGAAATTGCCCAAGCAGTCAGAACATGGGAACAAGAAGCACAGACAACCGAAAAAACCGTTGATCCAGGGGCCCTTATTGGCGCTGCTGCACTGCAAAAAAGCGATCGCCTTTCCGAACAAACCATGCAATTATTTATAAAAGCCTACGGTGCAGAAGCCGGCAATCTAGCCTTAAAACTCCTCCCCTATGGCGGATTATACATTGCCGGTGGTATCGCCCCCAAAATCCTCCCCTTAATGGAAAATGGTAGTTTCCTCTTGAATTTTATCCAAAAAGGCAGAATGCGTTCTCTTCTCGAAGAAATCCCCGTGCATATAATTCTTAATCAACAAGTGGGATTAATTGGTGCAGCTTTGTCTGCCTCTAGGTTATAACTAGTAGTCTGTCAACCCAAAAATGACGGGTGAAGGCAAGCAGGGGGAGAAGAGAGGCACCAGGGGTAGGGGAGGGAAGAACAGAAGTTTTTTCCGATCATTACCCGTCAAAATAAATTTGACGAACTACTAGCAACGTCAGGAGTCAGAAAGTTTGTTGACACTCTCCGGTCTAAAGACGCGGAGATTCTATAGAGAGTTTCAGTCTATATCCCTCAGTTATCCCAGTTTCAGGCACTGCCTTAAATATTTGGGTTCTTGCCCTGATTTCGTTGGCCCTGGCGGGCGAAATCATATCTGACAAGCGTAACTTTCCGAGAGTCCCTCGGTAGCTTTTTATGTCTTTAGTGACAATATAGTTGTATCACGAATATGGATTAAAATCAATGCAGGATTTATCCTGCCTCTAGTACAAAACGGCGTAAATAAACCAACCATTCTAAATCCTCCAAAAGC
>NZ_LJOU01000184.1:0-4238 GCF_001672085.1 Anabaena sp. AL93
GGCAAGAGGCAAGAGGCAAGAGGCAAGAGGCAAGAGGCAAGAGGCAAGAGGCAAGAGGCAAGAGGCAAGAGGCAAGAGGCAAGAGGCAAGAGGCAAGAGGCAAGAGGCAAGAGGCAAGAGGCAAGAGGCAAGAGGCAAGAGTCTTACCAATTACCAATTACCAATTACCAATTCTCAATCTTTTATGAAAATCTCAAATTTTAGTGTATTTTGGCTAGTGCTGCATGAATTCTGATTCTGCTAAACCTGATGAAATAAATTCTGAATTTCCTAAGTCAGAATCAATTTTTCATCAGGTTGATAAAAAGGTAAATAATTCTCATTCTGTCCCAGACAATGTAGATGTTGCTGATTCTGCTAAACCTGATGAAATAAAGTCTGAATTTCTGAAATCAGAATCGGTTTTTTATCAAGTTGATCAAGAGGTAAATAATTCTAACTCTGGCAAGATAAATACAGATTTTGCTGATCATAAAGTAGAATCTAGTCCCATTATCCCTACTAATTCAGAGTTAAATTCTGTAATTGCTTATTTAAAGGGTAATTCTGCTGCTGAAAATCCAGAATTTAATATTCCTAATGAGGGGGAGACTGGTGCTATTTTAGCTAATTTACCAAATACTGATTTAGAATTAATAGAACAAAAGGTAGATCATAATATTCAAGTTCAGTTAAAAACTGAAGGAGAGCGACTATTATTAATTTTGCCCACCGAGTTGCAAGTACCGGCATCAGAATTTAATTGGGGGGAAATTTGGCAACAAATGAAACAGCGTCTCAATGCGGGCGATCGCTTACGGAAACCAAATACATTCCTGCATCTAGTAGCCAAAGATAGATTGTTAGATAACAGACAATTGCAAGATTTGGCAGAAACTTTAAATACATACCAAATTCAACTAAAATCTGTAGCTACCAGTCGAAGACAAACTGCGATCGCCGCTTGTACCCTGGGTTATTCCGTAGAACAAATCCAACTCCAAACATCCCTCACCTCGGATATTCAACCGACTCCCAGCGCCCTAGCAGATGCCCTCTATCTGCAAATGACGGTCAGATCAGGTGTGGAAATTCGTCATCCCGGTACGGTAATCATCTTGGGAGATATCAATCCTAGTGGTATCGTCATTGCCGATGGGGATATTCTCATTTGGGGACGATTGCGGGGAGTTGCCCATGCTGGTGCCGGTGGGAATCGGGAATCTCTGATCATGGCTTTGCAAATGGAAGCAACCCAATTGCGAATAGCTGATGCTGTTGCTAGATCCCCAGAAAAAACCCTCACCGGCTTCTTTCCTGAAGTTGCACATATTACACCTGAAGGAATTCGCATTGTTAAAGCCGATGATTTTTCCCGCAGTCAATTAAGTAGTCGAATGCAATTAATTACACAAAATCTGATCTAAAATTCTTGCCCAGTTAAGAATCTACAGCAGCTTTTAACAGTCAGCAGTAAAACCCTTTCGGTGCAAGGTTTGATAATTAATATTTGTACCTCATTTACCTGCAATATACTGGATATGTAATTAATTTCTGTTAGGTTACTAAATTAGAATCAATCAATAGCAATAAAAATATTTTATTGTTGTTCCCTGAACTTTCATAAAGCATTATCATGACTCGCATTATTGTCATTACCTCCGGTAAAGGGGGAGTCGGTAAAACCACAGTTTCAGCTAATTTAGGGATGGCTTTAGCCAAAATAGGCAAACAAGTAGCCTTAATTGATGCAGATTTTGGGCTGAGAAATTTAGATTTACTTCTAGGACTAGAAAATCGTATTGTTTATACAGCAGTAGAGGTCTTGGCAAGGGAGTGTCGTTTAGAACAAGCTTTAGTTAGAGATAAACGACAACCTAATTTGGTACTTCTCCCAGCTACCCAACATCGCAACAAAGAATCCGTTACACCCGACCAAATGAAGTTACTGGTAAATGCTTTAGCGCAAAAGTACCAGTATGTGATGATTGACTGCCCCGCAGGAATTGAAATGGGGTTTAAAAATGCGACTGCACCCGCTAAAGAAGCCCTAATTGTTACCACTCCCGAAATTTCCGCCGTCCGTGATGCTGACAGGGTAGTGGGATTACTCGAAGCCCAAGGTGTCAAAAAAATTAACTTAATAGTTAACAGGATTAGACCGGCAATGGTACAGGCAAATGATATGATGTCTGTAGAAGATGTTCAGGAACTTCTCGCCATCCCCATAATTGGAATCATCCCCGACGATGAGCGGGTGATTGTTTCTACCAATCGTGGCGAACCTTTAGTATTATCAGACACTTCCTCTTTAGCTGCCACCGCTTTTGAGAATATTGCTCGGAGATTGGAAGGGGAAACTGTCGAATTTCTGGAGCTTGACTCATCTAATAACAACATCTTCTCTCGGTTGAGAAAGATGTTGTGGTCAAAGATTGTTTAATTTACTTGCCAGTGTTTCTGCCTTACACATACCCGCAATGATTCTTGAAATTTTAGAAAAATTTTTTGTTCGTAGTCCCGATAACAGCCGCGATGACGTTAAACGTCGTTTGCAAGTGGTAATATCCCATGACCGTGCGGACTTAGACCCCCAAACTTTAGAAAAAATGCGTCGGGAAATCCTGGAAATCGTTTGTCGCTATGTCGAAATAGAAACAGACGGTTTAGAGTTTTGCCTAGAAAGCAGCCAACGGACAACAGCTTTAATTGCTAATTTACCAATCCGTAGGATTAAAGAAAGCCTAGATGAAACGGTTCTAGAAAGTAGTGATATCTTACTGTAGGGGCGCAGGGTCTGCGCCCTGAATTGTCTGGGATTGGACATTAAAAAGCGAATGGCGGCATTAATTTGACCACCTTCCCATGACTTGACCAATCACCGCCAATTCTGACATTAATTTATCAAACAGGTCTGGGGTTAAAGATTGGGGTCCATCCGATAAGGCTTTAGCTGGATTGGGATGTACTTCTATCATTAACGAATCCGTACCTGCTGCGATCGCCGCCATAGCCATAGCAGGGACAAACTCAGACCAACCCACACCATGACTAGGATCAATCATGATGGGTAAATGGGTCAATTTTCGCAATACTGGTACAACCGATAAATCCAGGGTATTGCGAGTATACTGACGGTCAAAAGTTCTAATTCCCCGTTCACACAAAATTACATTGGCATTACCCGCCGCTAAAATATACTCAGCCGCCATTAACCAATCTTCAATAGTGGCAGCCATACCGCGTTTTAACAGCACTGGTTTGGGTTGCGCTCCCACTTTCTTCAGCATGGAGAAATTCTGCATATTTCTCGCCCCCACCTGAATCACATCGGCAACTTCGCCAATTTTCTCCAAATCTTCCGTATCCATAACTTCGGTGATAATCCCCAACCCGCTGACTTTCCGCGCGGTTGCTAACAATTCCAAAGCGCTTTCACCATGACCTTGAAAAGCATAGGGTGACGTGCGGGGTTTATAGGCGCCACCTCGCAGAAACTTAGCTCCTGCCGCCTTTACCCGCAGCGCCGTTTCTACAATCATCTCTTCATTTTCCACAGAACAGGGTCCAGCCACAACTACCAAAGGATGATGTTCACCAAACACCACATCACCTTGAGGAGTATTCACCACCACTTCAGAGGCTTGTCCGTGACGGAACTGACGACTGGCTCGTTTATAGGGTACTTCCACTCGTAATACTTTCTCAATCCATTGACTCAATTCTTGAATGCGGGGGGGGTCTAAATCAGCCGTTTCCCCAACTAAAGCAATGACCACCTTATGTTGACCAATAATTTTTTCTGGAGTTAGTCCCCAGCCTGATAATTCTGTGGTAATCCGATTTATTTCTTCCTGTGGGGAACCAACTTTCATGACGATAATCATTTACGAGTTCCTTTTTTAAGTAAATTTTTGATTAACTAACTTTAGATTAACAACAAAAACTCATGAAAAAAAACAGCAATTCTCATTTTGAAAAAAATAAGATAAAATTCTCTTAATTTAAGTGTAAACCCTGTATTAAATTATTCTTTTTTAATAGATAATTATCATCCGACGCTGGAGATAGATAGGGTTTTAAAAATCTTTAAAAATCTAGACATGAAGAATTGATTTCAACTTACCAATCTAGCTGAAATTCTAAGCAAATTTATAGTTTTTTGAATAAATAACTTTCTCCTCCTCTTTCAATATATTGACATTTTTCAACCAGAATTTATTTTTTTAAATGGGACATATTCCCTGAGAATAAATGAG
>NZ_LJOU01000020.1:0-61726 GCF_001672085.1 Anabaena sp. AL93
CTACTCCCCCTACTCCCCCTACTTCCCCTACTTCTGACTCCTGACTCCTGAATTCTGCTGTAAAATATATGAAAATTATTTCTTGTTCTCAACAACAGTGCTACGCTTGACGGTATTCGGGGCAATGGCACGATAAAATTCTATAACGATAAAATGTAATAAAGGTCTAAATGGCAGAAACACTATTTTTCAACGCCCTGCGGGAAGCTATTGACGAAGAAATGGCACGCGATTCTAGCGTATTCGTTCTGGGTGAGGACGTGGGACACTACGGCGGTTCTTATAAAGTTACTAAAGACTTACACCAAAAGTATGGTGATCTGCGAGTTTTAGATACCCCCATTGCAGAAAATAGCTTTACAGGTATAGCTGTAGGGGCTGCTATGACTGGGTTAAGACCGATTATTGAAGGGATGAATATGGGCTTTTTGCTCCTCGCCTTCAACCAAATTTCTAACAACGCGGGTATGTTACGCTACACTTCCGGTGGTAACTTTAAAATCCCTATGGTGATTCGTGGTCCTGGGGGTGTGGGTAGACAGCTAGGTGCGGAACATTCCCAACGTCTCGAAGCTTATTTCCAAGCTGTTCCTGGTTTAAAAATTGTGGCTTGTTCCACACCTTATAACGCTAAAGGACTGCTGAAAGCAGCTATCCGCGATGACAACCCTGTATTATTTTTTGAACACGTTTTACTTTATAATTTAAAAGAAGACCTGCCAGAAACAGAATATGTACTACCGCTAGATAAGGCTGAGGTTGTCCGTCAAGGTAAGGACGTGACGATTTTAACTTATTCGCGGATGCGGTATCATGTGCTGCAAGCTGTGAAAGCTTTGGAAAAACAAGGTTATGATCCAGAAGTTATTGACTTAATTTCCCTGAAACCTCTTGATTTTGAAACTATTGGCGCATCAATTCGCAAGACTCACCGGGTGATTGTTGTAGAAGAGTGTATGAGAACCGGGGGTATTGGTGCAGAATTAACCGCTTCGATTAATGACCGCTTATTTGATGAATTGGATGCACCTGTATTGCGGCTTTCTTCTCAAGATATTCCCACACCTTACAACGGTAATCTTGAGCGCCTAACTATTGTCCAACCAGAACAAATCGTAGAAGCCGTCCAGAAGATGATGGCTTTGCGAGTTTAGGTATTTGTCAGTTGTCAGTTGTTCGTTGCTGTGAACCAATAACCACTGACCACTGACTACTGACCACAAGAGGAACACGGTAGCGTTGGGAGCTTCGCGTCTTCAAACCGCAGGGGAAAACGCACACGGGCGAATTGATTGCCTTCAATATTCGTGATACAATTAAATTGTCACTAAAGACATAAAAAGCTACCGGGGGACTCTCGGAAAGTTACGCTTGTCAGAGATGATTCTGCCAGTAATGGCAAACAGGATCAGGGCAAGAACCGTACATCTAAGGTAATACCTGAAAAGCGGATATTATTCGAGCAGTTGTCTTGACAATTATTCGATTAAGAATCCCCGCGTCTTTAGACCGGGGAGTGTCAACTCAAACTTCTACTCACAACGCAATCAAAGAACGTTATTATAACCTTTGTTAGTTGTGAGTGATAGTATGCAAAAACAGCGATCGCTATTAGCGTTAATTATAGTTTTGGTCATCGCCGCTATTACGGTGATTGTGACAATTCCTGTCCCCTTGGGATTAGATTTACGGGGCGGCTCACAGCTTACTATTCAGGTGAAACCAACGGCGGAAATTCCCCAAATCACCGAACGAGAATTGGAAGCTGTGAAAAAAGTAGTCGAAGGGCGAATTAATGGTCTTGGTGTTTCTGAGCCATTAATTCAAACTATCGGTACAGATAAGATATCCGTACAACTACCGGGTGTCAATGACCCAGAACAAGCAGAACGAGTATTAGGTGGTACAGCACAATTAGAGTTCCGTGTCCAAAAACCGAATACAGAAACACAACTTTTTGCTTTCCAGATTACACGCAACGATCTGAAAACTAAGCGAGAAGAGTTGAAAAAATCCAAAGATCAAGCCGCGATTGATAAAAATAAGGAAGAGTTTCAAAAGAATAATCAAGCGATCGCCGAATTGTTTGAAAGTACCAACCCACCCCTCACTGGCAAATATCTCAAGGATGCCTACGGTGAACCCAATCAAGGCACTAACTGGAATGTAGCTATCCGTTTTGACCAAAAGGGTGGAGAACTCTTTGCTGGACTGACAAAAGACCTGGCTGGAACAGGTCGGAGTATCGGTATTTTTCTGGATAATGAAATGATCAGTTCACCCACCGTAGGACCAGAACACGCTGCTACTGGAATCACTGGTGGTTCTGCTATTATTACGGGTCGTTTTCAAGCCCAAGAGGCTAATGATTTAGGGGTACAATTGCGCGGTGGTGCATTACCCGTTCCTGTGGAAATTGCGGAAAGAAGAACAGTAGGCGCTACTTTAGGAAAAGATAGTATTCAAAGAAGTATCTACGCTGGTATTGGTGGTCTGACTTTAGTATTAATATTTATGGTGTGGTACTATCGCCTACCGGGAATGATAGCCAATGTTTCACTAATAATTTACTCCATACTGACTTGGGCTGCATTTTGTTTACTAAGTGTTACCCTCACTTTGCCGGGAATTGCAGGTTTTATTCTCAGTATTGGTATGGCTGTTGATGCTAACGTCTTGATTTTTGAACGCACCAGAGAAGAATTACAAGCAGGTAAATCTTTATATCGTTCTGTAGAATCTGGTTTTTACCGCGCCTTTTCCAGTATTTTAGATAGTAACGTTACTACCTGGATTGCTTGTGCTGCATTATTTTGGTTAGGTTCAGGATTAGTCAAAGGCTTTGCACTTACCTTAGCTTTAGGCGTAGGGGTGAGTATGTTTACCGCAATTACTTGTAGTCGCACATTGATGTTTTTAGTTATTTCTATTCCCTCTTTGCGGAACACACAACTTTATGCTCCTAATGTGCCAGTAGCAAATAAGACAGGAGTGGCACAATGAGACTAGATATTAACAAGGCACGGGGTACTTGGTGGACTATTTCCGCTGTGATTATCCTGGTGGGGATCATCTCCATGGTGATATCCACACTCAATCCCAGCATCAAAGCACCTCTGCGTCCCAGCTTAGATTTTATCGGCGGAACCAGGTTGCAATTCGTGCGGGACTGTGGCAAACCTGGTAACTGTGACCAACCCATAGATATTAACCTAGTTCGAGAAGTCGCCAAATCCCAAGGACTTGGAGACAGCAGCATTCAGTTAATCTCGGAAAATGGACAGGAAAATGGCATTACCATTCGCACCAAAAACCTGGAAACAGAACAGCGGAGTAATTTGCAAAATGCCTTAACTGAAAAAATTGGCACTTTCGACCCCCAAAAAAATCAAATTGACTCCGTTGGTGCAACTTTAGGAAAGGAATTATTTACTTCGGGAATCTTAGCTTTAATAGTTTCTTTTGTCGGGATAACTGTTTATATGGCTTTCCGGTTTCAGTTGGACTATGCCTTATTAGCTATTGTGGCTTTGTTTCACGACATTCTGGTAACAACTGGAGTTTTCTCAATTTTAGGGTTAGTTTTCGGCGTTGAAGTAGATAGTCTTTTCATTGTTGCTTTGCTAACTATCACAGGGTTTTCAGTCAATGATACTGTGGTAATTTATGACCGCATTCGGGAAACTATTAAACTCCATCCTGAACAACCAATTGCTGAAATTGTTGATGATGCAGTTAACCAAACTTTGTCTAGGTCAATCAACACCACTTTAACAGTTTTATTAACACTATCTGCTATTTTCCTGTTTGGTGGAGAAACCCTCCATTATTTCTCTTTGGCTTTAATGGTAGGCTTTTTAATGGGAGCTTATTCTAGTATCTTCATTGCTAGTACACTCCTGATTTGGTGGCGAGAACGCAGTGAAAATTACTCAGTTGACAACTCTGTAAGTTCTCCAGAAATTTAAATTTCACTCACTCCTAGCCTCTGGCTTCACTCGTTCCTAGCCTCTGGCTGGGAATGTCTCCGTTGAGGCTCTGCCTCCTTACTACACTAAACCCCTTGTATCGTAATAAGGAGAGAAAAGAGTAAAATCTTAACTCAAGCAACAGAATAGGTTTTTCGTGATTTTACAAAAGTCCATGTCCCAACCGTGTTGAGTATAACTAGCGGCAGAGCCGCAATGATGAGCATTCCCAGTCGGAGACTGGGAACGAGATTTTATCGGCGCACAGTATATCTTTCCTATGGATAAACCTGAAGAACCACAAATTGAACCAGAGACAGTGGAATTAGACCCGGCTTTTGCTCAACAATTACAAAAACTACATAGGCTAAGAGTATATGGCAGATGGTTATTTGCCAGTTGTTTGTGGCTGACTATTGCCCCTTTTTGCTTATGGAATTTACGAACTGAAATTTCTTTGTTACAAGAATATTTTACCTGGGTAGGACTACGATATACACTGATTTTTCATCCTCTATCTACACTGGGTTTAAGTTTATGTATTGGTATGACGACTTCTGTTTTAGTTTGGCAAAGTCGTAATATTATATGGGGATTACCATTACAAGAACAGGAAAATTTAAAAAAGCAACTTTATCGGATTCGTCAACAAGGATCTTCTCATCCTTTATGGAAATGGGTTTGTCAATAATCAGGGAATAGGCACGAAGCGAAGTCATTTAGGGTGCGTAATTTACAGGAATAACTCAAATGTCATATAGTGAATTTACTCTAGACAAAGTTAGAAAAGCCTTTGCTTTAACGATTATAGATAAAGTTAATATTTTTGCATCTATCCCAGAAATTGAATGTCCAGATTTACTAACAGAAGTATTAAAAGAAAATCTACCTTTAGCACTTGCTAGTAATACTGAAAAATCCCGTTCTGAAATGATAATTGCACCGATTTTAATAGCTGCTAGAAAATATTTAAACAATCAAATCAGTTTATTTTCAGGGATTGATTTTACAGTAGACACTGAACAAGGATTAAACGGTAATTGTGATT
Source organism: Anabaena sp. AL93 (assembly GCF_001672085.1). NCBI lineage: Bacteria > Bacillati > Cyanobacteriota > Cyanophyceae > Nostocales > Nostocaceae > Anabaena > Anabaena sp. AL93. Next base: position 5,017 of record NZ_LJOU01000020.1, read on the forward strand.
TCATTATTAGCCGTTCACCTGAATTATTAATTATTAATGCTCCCGTTGTCACAATTGTAGAAGCTAAAAAAGAAAATATTAATGCAGGTTTAGGACAATGTGTAGCAGAAATGATAGCCGCCAGAATGTTTAATGAACGTGAAGGTAATAATATTCAAACAATTTATGGTACTGTCACCACTGGTACTAACTGGAAATTTTTAAAACTTATTAATCAAGTGGTAGAAATTGACTTGACAGATTATTATATTAATAATATCGGTAAAATTCTCGGTATTTTATCTAGTATCGTGATGGAATAGGTATTGTATATGCCTCTGGAGTCAATTACTGCTGAACAAAGAACGGTTTTATATAACGTTAGCTGGGATACCTTTGAAGCCAGAAGTGTTGAATGTTAAGATTTTGAGGATTGTGTCCAAGTTGTGCATTGGTATTGGTGATACCAAATTTGATCAATTAATGACTCTATTCTCAATAGACAATGGATTTTACCTGGGTAAAACGCAAAGATTGTAAAGTTTTATTGCAGGATTCAACACTTGTGCTTTGAAGCCTTGTTGAAAGATACAGGTGAGGATAGGAGAACGTTTAGCGGCCAAACTAAGAGAATTGAATATTGACCCTGACATTTTATAAAAAAATACACTTTGTGTAGGTTGGGTTGACCCAAGGAAACCCAACATTTCAATACGTAATGATCACGTTTTAAGCTTTGTGTAGGTTGGGTTGACGCAAGGAAACCCAACATTTAAAATATTCGATTAATTTTGCACTGAAGACTTAGAACTGATTATTTTTGATGAAACATCAAACTTAACCATCTCACAAAACCATTAAAATCATTCCTAATTTATGGGGCGCCTAAAATTGAATATTAATAGTATCAGAAAACCAATCATCATTAATTAACTGTTCTAAAGTATAAGGACATTGCTCAGGAAAAGTGTTTTTCTTTAATCCTGTTTTTGCTATCACATACTTAATAGCTTTTTGATAATTATTTTCTTTTTCTTCGTTTAGGTGTTTTCTTAAATTCCTAGTCATATCTGTTTCTAATTCATTGCGGAAATTAACAATTTCTGCTGCCCAACGACGACGATTTATACTTTCTGCTTCCCAATATTCAATTAATAATAAATGAATGATGATTTGTCTCAAATAACTTTCCCCACTACGTTTAGTATCTCTAACCAAATTTTCTAAAACCTCACTTAAACTATCTAAATCTAAATCATTTAATTGATCATTTTTTATTTGTTCCAAAGTCATCTCATACCAGGCTAAATAGTCTGATTTATATAATTTTTTTAAGTTATTTGTGCTTAAAGTTTGCATATTTCCACCTCAAAAAATAATATAATTTGATTATACCCCATAAAAATCCTCATGCAGAATTTCCTAATTTAAGTAGGTGAGCGTTGAAAATTGTCGTTATGGCAAGGCAAAAGGCAAGAGGCAAGAGGCAAGAGTGAAGAGGGTTTGGGCGATTTTACATTTCTTTACACAGTTTGGTTTTATTGTGTTCACCTACTTACAGTGCTTTGCGGTGCTAATTTGAGTTTTTGCAGTTCTTCCTCAAGGTTTTGCAGTCGATCTAACATCTGTTGAAATTCTTGTGCTTCCTGCACTACAACCTCAGCTTTGCCATTGACAGTCAGCACCAGTGGGGATTTTGTAGACTTAATTTTCTCTACGTAGTCTTTGGCGTTACGTTTGAAATCGGTAAGAGTTTGGATATTTTGGAGATTAATTCTAGTTTGCATCGCATCTAATAAAATGCTGAATAATACACATTATAAGATTTTTTGTAGCTATTTCTGCTATAGCTACCCAAGAGATTTAGAATATAAAAAAACTTATTTGAGTAAAGTGACTCAAAAAAACGTAAATCATCATGGGGAAGTCCCACAAAGCAGCAATACTACTTATTATTCCCTGCTAGGACTCCATCCCGGAGCATCAGTAATTGATATTCGTCGTGCTTATCGGGAACTGAGTAAACTCTATCATCCAGATACGACAGAATTACCTGCTAATATTGCTACGGCTCAATTTCAGCAAATCAACACAGCTTACGCTACCCTGAGTAATCCAGAACGGCGCTTAAACTATGATTTAAAAATTGGCTATTCTCGATTTGGTGTCATTCAAGTCCCACCAGATTTAAATCACTCCGTGCATAAACCCTACGATTTTTCCAAATCAATGTATTTGGATGCAAGCGATCGCCCCTTGTCTGCTGGAGAAATATTTGTATTATTTATTTTGGGGTTAACCATTGTTGGTTGTATGCTATTAGCTCTGGCGATCGCCATTCTCCGTGGAGAAGCAATTAGTTAAACTCAATTTCCCAACTCTAAAATCACCAATAATTCTGAATTGAACTGCTTATGCTTGCCGCTGATACACCCCTGTATAGTCACTCTTTACCACAAATCGAACAATGGCTAAAAAACCAAGGTTGTCAACAAGACGATACCCAACTACATTGTTGGCGTGTCCAAAGATCTAGTTGGGAAGCGGAACTTTGGTTAGATACTGAACAAATTACAGTTCGCTATTTTCAATCAGGAGAAAACCGTCAAGATATACAACGTTCCTTTAAATATTCCCTGAGTCGGGAAGACATTGAAGAAGCCGTTTTTTCAGGACCATAATCTGGGGGAGGTAGGGGCGCAGGGCCTGCGCCCTCTTGAATTGATTGATAATTGTCACACCTTCCCAAACCGACGTTCTCGTTGTTGATAAGCAGATAAAGCTCGATGAAACTCATGACGGTTAAAATCCGGCCAAAGAATATCAGAAATATAAATTTCACTATAAGCCATTTGCCAAAGTAGGAAATTAGATAATCGCATTTCCCCACTGGTGCGAATTAATAAATCTGGATCTGCTATTCCAGCCGTATATAAATGAGCTTCAAATACTTCTTCAGATATATCATCAGGCTGTAGTAAATCTTCTTTAACCTTTTGAGCGATCGCCCGACAAGCCTGTAAAATCTCCTGCCTACCCCCATAATTAGTCGCAATTGTAAACCGGATACTCTGATTATCCTTAGTTTGATCCATAGAATGGGAAATCTCAGCCTGAAGAGCCTGTGGTAAAGCCGATAAATTACCCACAAACTGAATTTGCACATTTTCCTCCACCATTTCCCGCAGTTCTTGGCGTAAAACGCGTTGAAATAGATTCATCAAAAATTCCACCTCCTCCTCTGGTCTTTGCCAATTCTCCGTTGAAAAAGCATAGGCAGTTAGAGCTTTAATTCCCCAGTCCTTGCAACAGCGCAGCAAATCCTTGAGAGCATCGACACCAGCCTTATGACCCATAATGCGGGGTAGACCACGACTTTTTGCCCATCGGCCATTACCATCCATAATTACCGCAACGTGCTGAGGTAGTAATTGTTGTTTTAAATCAAGAGGTAAATATTGCAATTCAGTTTGTTGTGTTTTCATTTTTTATCTTGAGAAGCGGTCGTACCCCTACGGGTAGCGTGTCGAAGGCAAGGTAAGCCAAGTAACCGGGACATTAATTTTAGTGATTGATCACCAAGTTGACGAACTAAACTTAAAAGACCAGGTGCATGAGCCTCCCGATCTACAGTCGGAGAAAATCGAGTTTCTAAAGACTCTTTGAGCTTTTTAATAGTTAGTGGTCTATATAGAGTTCCCTTTTCCGCTAAGGAAATAGAACCCGTTTCTTCTGATACAACAACACAAATACAATTTTCGACCCTTTCAGTAATTCCCATTGCCGCCCGATGGCGTGTTCCCAACTGCCGCGACGCTGTGCGTCCTGAAAGTGGTAGAATTATACCAGATGACACAATGCGCGAACCACGAATTAACGTTGCTCCATCATGTAACAAAGTTTTTGGTTGAAAAATAGTTTGGATCAGTTCTTTAGAAACTTCAGCATTTAGTTTCACTCCTGGGACTGAAAAATCCTGTTCTTCGATAGGTCCTGTGGTTTCTAAAATTAGTAAAGCGCCAATACGATTTTTTGATAACTCTTTAATTGCATCAACAATTTCATCAATTACACTATCTGACTTAGGAATTGCTCTGGCATTATTTTGAAATAATTGCCAAAATTCGCCACGTCCCAATTGTTCCAAAAAACGGCGAAATTCTGATTGCAGTGCCACAGCCATAGCCACAGCACAGCCAATCACCAATTTTTCGAGAACAAAATTTAGCAAAGGTAATCCTAACTTGCCACTGAGCGCCGAGCAAAGCATTAAGACTATAAACCCTCGCACCATCCATAATGTGCGCCGTTCACTAATAATCACCAGGATCATGTATGTCAGTGCCAGCACCAACACCATATCCAGAGTCCCAAGGAGCAAGGACTGCGACCAATCTCCCAGGTTTATCAGCCATTGCTTCCACCAATCTCTCATGACATCTGGATTCTTATAGTCATTTGTCAGTTGTCAGTTGTCAGTCGTCAGTTGTCATTTGTGATTTTTTAACCACTGACCACTGACCACTGACTACGGACTATTTAAGTCTTTCTGGTAGGCGATCTTGTCGAATCAAGTCTTGATAAGTTTCGCGTTGCAAAATTAAATTTGCTTCGCCATTTGCCACTACAACTGCTGCCGGTCGAGGGAGGCGATTGTAGTTAGATGCCATACTGTAATTGTATGCACCAGTTCCCATAACTACGAGAATATCATTTGCTTCAGTTTTTGGCAGTTGGGCATTTTTAATCAGAATATCTCCTGATTCGCAATGTTTACCCGCCAATGTCACAATTTCGGTGCAAGGATCAGATATTTTATTCGCAACCACCACCCGATAAACTGATTGATAGGTAATAGGACGCGGATTATCTGACATTCCGCCATCAATCGCCACGTAGGTGCGAATTTCAGGAACCACCTTGGTAGCGCCAACCGTGTAAGCAGTGACACAAGATGTGGCAATGAGCGATCGCCCTGGCTCACAGAGTAACTTTGGTAAAGGCAAGTTTTCCGATGTACAAGCAGCTTGTACAACCTCACAAATTGCCTTAGACCATTCGGCAATGCTTGGTGGATCATCAGATTCTGTATATTTAATCCCTAAACCACCACCAACATTTAATTCTGTCACCTGCAAACCATGTTTAGCCGCATCTCTTAACCACTGCACCATTACAGCGGCTAAATCTCTATGTGGTTGACGTTCAAAAATTTGTGAACCAATATGAGCGTGTAACCCCACACAGTTTAAACTAGGCTGTTGACTCACAAAAGTAAACACCTCTTGTAAATCATGGGGATCAAAACCAAATTTACTATCTAAGTGTCCAGTGCGAATATATTCGTGAGTATGGCATTCTATCCCAGGAGTTAAGCGTAGCATGATCCGAATGGGCGAAAGAAAAGAATTTTCCGTTTTCTCCCCTGCTATTTTCACCAGCATATCTAATTCATGCCAGTTATCCGCTACGATAGTACATCCAGACTGAATCGCTAAAACCAACTCATCATGAGATTTATTATTTCCATGTAAGTAAATTTTATCAGGACTCATACCCGCATTCAACGCAGTATAAAGTTCGCCACCGGAGACTACATCAATTCCTAAACCTTCTGAGGCAACAATGGCACAAACCGCTAAACAATTCCATGCCTTAGAAGCATAAAGTACCTGAGATTCTCCCTTGTAATATTCCTTAAAGGTATCTCGATATTGCTTACAAGCTGTCCGCAGGGTTTCCTCATCTAAAATATATAAAGGTGAAGCAAACTGTTCAACTAGGGTTGTGACATCACACCCACCGATTTCTAGATGATCATGATCATTAACTCTCGCCGTCAAAGGTAAGAGTTGTTGATTAGGAGAAATATCAGCACTGTCACCGCTTGTTGACTGTAAATATTGACGGCCAGAAAGTTGAACTTCGACGGGGTAAGTCGATACCATAACTAATAAGAGTTGTCTTTGTGAAAAATCAGGCCATGAGTATATGTCCTGATTTCCAGTTTACCCTCTCATTGGTATGGTAATGGATAATTGGTAATTGATAATTAACCTTCCTCAATCCTCAAAAATTGTGATTTCATCCGACTTAAAAATTCAACCTTTAACCACAGATAATTTAACTGAACTATTAGAACTAGATAAAGCCTGTTTTGATGGTTTATGGACTATGGAAGGCTACCTGCGGGAGTTAGAAAGTCCTAATAGTCATTTTTTGGGTTTATTTTCACCTTTTAATCACTCCGAATTGTTAGGAATGGGGTGCTTTTGGTCAATTTTAGAGGAAGCACACATTACAATTTTGGCAGTTCATCCCCAATATCATGGTCAAGGACTGGGAAAAGCTCTATTATATTCCCTTCTGCAAACTGCGGCTGATATTGGTTTGGAGAGAGCTACCCTCGAAGTCCGTGATTCTAACCACGTTGCTATTTCTTTGTATCAAAAATTTGGTTTCAAGACTGCGGGAAAACGACGGGGTTATTACAAAGATAACAATGAGGATGCCTTAATTCTCTGGCTGTCTGAACTACAACAACCACATTTTCTCAAAAATCTAGATCAATGGGCAACTTTCATGAATTCACCCTTCTAGTGGTCTGTCAATCCAAAAATGACGGGTAAAGGCAAGTAGGGGGAGAAGAGGGGTAGGGGAGTAGGGGAGGGAAAACAGAAGTTTTTCCTATTATTACCCGTCAAAATAAATTTGACGAACTACTATATTCCAACTGACAACTGACAACTTCCTAATCTTCCAGTGATTGGGATTGCACTTCAACGGCTTTCACATCAATTGTTCCTTCTGGTGTGAAGCGTTGGAATTGAAAGTCTTTCACTAATAATTGTTCACCACAGTTAGCACATTGTACTTGGCTGTTATTTATCCCTGTTAATTCATACCCACAGACAGGACACTGGTTAGTAACTAAATTCTTTTGTAACCACCAGCGAAACCCAAAGAATGCTATCACAGGCAAAAGAAACAGTAAACCCAAAATAATTACCAAGGAATTAACTAACCAGCCCAATCCCAATGATGCTAATAACCAGGCGATCGCTAACAGGGTTAGCCAGGGGCGGATTTTCTCAAAATTAAATTGCAAGTTTTTAAAGGTCATGTCTCTTTCTCTGTGCTAATAAAATATTAATTCTTCTTTAAAAATTATTTCTTCGTAGAGAAAAAAGGTTTTTTAGTTTTCTCTGATTATAGCAAACACCACAAAATAACTAAAAATGTAATTATTTTGACTTTTAAATGCCGATTAGCTCACTAATTTTTAATTTTGCCGTTCTTCTAAACAATATTTAACAATTAACAGGCAATTTCTACTATCTGAATCACGTTCATATACAACTTTATCCGCCAAGCGGCGGAGTAAAAACCATCCATATCCACCCACTTGTAGAGTCCCCGGTTCTGGCTCAGTGATTACATCGGGATTAAATGGTTTTCCGTAATCCCAAATTCTCACCTCTAGCCTATCAGTCCATAAACTGACTTGAATTTCTATAGTTGTTTCCGGTGGTAAAGCATGATGAGCATGACGAACTGCGTTGGTAAAACCTTCTGCTAAAGCTAGGTTGAGACGATAAAGTTGGCTATCTGACCAGCCATATTTAGGTAAATATTGCTGACAGAATTCTTCAAACCATTGTTGTACTGGATTTAAGAGCTTAAGATCGCTCCTTACCGTCCGATGGTCTTGCTGCACTATGCTAAGCATTGACCGTGACTTAAATAGAAAGTAATTGAACAGTAGTGGTGTTTTTTGTGATTTGAGAAGTTCACATTTAGGAATGGTGATGATTAGATTAGAGATAAAACTAAATACTTTGGTTTTAACTCTATCCTCATCATTAATCAATACCTTGTCCATTTCCTGTAGGTTGGGTTAAGCGACAGCGCAACCCAACGCATTTGTTGGGTTTCATGCTTCAACCCAACCTACAAATCAAGGCTTTTTCTAATTTGGACAAGGTATTGTTAATGTGAAATAATCTTCCCGCAATTCTAGTAGTTCGTCAAATTTATTTTGACGGGTAATGATCGGAAAAAACTTCTGTTCTTCCCTCCTCTGCCCCGGTGCCTCTCTTCTCCCCCTGCTTGCCTTCACGCGTCATTTTCGGGTTGACAGACTACTAGTTCAGTTAGGAACGTGGATTTATTAACTTACAATTCTTGATAACGACCGTCTAACATTAGTTAGATTACATCTAACAAGATTTGCACTTTATTTAATCCTCATTCCTTAGCGTCTGTTGATCTTCAAAAGTATATCTGTTTTAAAATACCAGTAACAATTAGACCATCAAATAATTATGGCTATTTGTTTGTCAGATATTATCCTGTATATACTCCTAAAAATCACAGACGCTACTAGATTTAGTGTTAACTTTAACTACCTTAGAATAATCCTAAAGTTAAGGATTTGTCTAATGGCATTGCAGCACCAATACCTAACCAGATGGTAACAAGAGTACCAAAAAGAAATACTGTTGTTGCTACGGGACGACGGAAGGGGTTTTGGAACTTATTCACGTTTTCCAAAAAGGGAACGAGAATTAATCCCAAGGGTACAGCAGCCATTGCTAACACACCTAATAGTTTACTAGGTAGTGAGCGGAGAATTTGGAATACAGGATATAAGTACCACTCTGGCAAAATTTCCAAAGGAGTAGCGAAAGGATTGGCTGGTTCACCGATCATCGCGGGATCTAGAGTTGCTAGAGCCACAATACAGGCGAAAGAACCCATAATGACGACTGGGAATATATAGAGCAAATCGTTGGGCCAAGCAGGTTCACCATAGTAATTGTGACCCATGCCTTGGGCAAGTTTAGCTCTCAATTTGGGATCGCTCAGATCCGGTTTTTTTTGGGTTGACATTTTTAAATGCGCTCTCCGGCTGAAGTGAAGTTAAAGTATTGGTGGAAGCTGTTAACAATGCAACTAGCTCAAGTTTCCGATAGTAGTTTATGTCTACAACTACAAGTTATTTTCTCTTTAGTTTAAAACAAACTACGATGATCTGGAAACACAAGTTTTGCCTATTTGCTAACAACTTTGATTACAAAGGTCCAGAAATACCTTGTTTGCGAATCATCAGGAAGTGGAACAACATGAAGACGGCAATTAACCAAGGAAGAACGAAGGTGTGAGCGCTATAGTAGCGGGTAAGTGTAGCTTGACCAACACTAGAACCACCACGGAGTAAATCGGAGATGAGAACGCCGACTACGGGAATGGCTTCTGGTACACCACTAACAATTTTTACAGCCCAGTAACCAACTTGATCCCAAGGCAGAGAGTAGCCTGTTACACCGAAGGAAACGGTGATAACTGCGAGGATAACACCACTGATCCAGGTTAATTCGCGGGGCTTTTTGAAGCCACCGGTTAGATAAACGCGGAATGTGTGGAGAATCATCATTAATACCATCATGCTGGCTGACCAGCGGTGAATGGAGCGAATTAACCAACCGAAGTTGACTTCATTCATGATGTACTCGACAGAAGAGAAAGCTTCAGCAACTGTAGGTTTGTAGTAGAATGTCATCGCAAATCCGGTGGCGAACTGGATCAGGAAGCATACTAGGGTAATTCCACCTAAACAGTAGAAGATGTTAACGTGGGGAGGAACGTATTTGGTGGTGATATCATCAGCAATTTCTTGGAGATCCAAGCGTTCCTCAAACCAGTCATAGACGTTAGCCATACAATCTTAAAGTCCTAAAAATAGATTGCGGTTGATAAGTTTTGTTATGCGAAGCTTAGTCAGCCATGACTATTCAACTAACCTCAGTTAGAGGGTTCGCTTCTCGCTTCATCCAAGAGAATGGGGTTCTATTTGTCCACGAGCGTAGATTTGGGTGTAACTCACCCTATTTTTGATAAATCTTCCCGTCTTCTTGTCTTTACGAGCCAACGCTAACTATGTTGACTCCAAAGATGATTTTATCGTTGATCAGGAAGAATGGGCAGCTCATAAATTTGGACTAGCAACTTTATGAGAAGAATGCACTTCTTCTATAAAAAAAGTAACATAGTCGAGAGATAGATTTCATCAGCAACTGAGCATTACAGAAATTTTTAGGGAATTTAAGTCTGAGATGGCACTGAAATTAGGGTTCATTCACAAACGGGTTTGGCGGCTAGGATGCTTACTGCTATTGCTTTTTGGTTTGGTGTTTGCAGGATATGTTCCGCCGGCTTCGGCTTTGACTCCAGAACAGAAGTTAGTTTATGAAGTATGGCGAATTGTTAATCGCTCTTATTTGGATGGAACTTTTAACCATCAAAGCTGGCTTGATGTGCGACAAAATGCATTAAAAGGACATTTTGCTAATCATGAAGCAGCCTATACTACTATTCAGGCGATGCTAAAGAGTTTGGATGATCCTTTTACCCGGTTTCTTGATCCTGAGAAATATCGCAGTTTGCAAGTTAGCACTTCTGGAGAGTTAACTGGTGTGGGATTACAAATTACTCTCAATCCCCAAACTGGTGTTTTGGAGGTGATTACACCCATTAATAATTCTCCGGCGGATAGGGCGGGTTTAAAACCACGCGATCGCATCTTGAAGATTGAGGGTTTATCTACAGAGAATCTGACTCTTGATGAGGCGGCGGCGCAGATGCGTGGATTAAGAGGCAGCGTGGTTACGCTTTTAATTGGCAGGGAAGGAGAACAGGATCAGGAGGTTATCTTGGTGCGCGATCGCATTTCGCTGAATCCTGTTGTTTTTGATTTACGATTATCCCCCCAAGGAACCAAGATTGGCTATCTATCACTGAGTCAATTTAGTGCCAATGCTGTTACTGAGTTGGCACAAGCTATTTCTATTTTAGAAAAAAAAGGCGCGTCTGCCTATATTCTTGATTTAAGAAATAATCCCGGTGGACTCTTACAAGCAGGAATTGAAACTGCTCGTTTATGGTTAGACTCTGGCACAATCGTTTACACTGCCAACCGTCAAGGCATTCAGGGAACCTATGAAGCCTTTGGACCGGCTTTAACGACAGATCCTTTAGTAATTCTCGTTAATAAAGGAACTGCCAGTGCCAGCGAAATTCTCGCGGGTGCATTACAAGATAATCATCGCGCCCAATTAATTGGGGAAACAACTTTTGGTAAGGGTTTAATTCAATCTTTGTTTGAATTGTCCGACGGTTCTGGTTTGGCGGTGACAATTGCTAAATATGAAACTCCTAACCATCGAGATATTAATAAGTTGGGAATTAAGCCTGATCAAATTATTTCCCAACCATCACTTAACCGAGAACAAATCGGCACAAAGACAGATACTCAATATCAGGCGGCTGTAGAACTTTTGAGTAAGAATTTGGTAATGGGTAATTGGTAATGGGTAATTGGTAGGAATTTCTTTCCCTATTCCCTATTCCCTATTCCCTATTCCCTATTCCCTATTCCCTATTCCCTCTTAACTGTCACCTGTCACCTGTCACCTGTCACCTAAATTCAAGTTGGTGATTTTTTGGTAAGCTTGGTCTATACAGGATTTACCTCTAAGGTAGCCTGTATTAGCGCCAGGGCATAAATAAGTTAAAGTTTGTGGTGTGAAGCGATCGCTTAATAACTTAACGCTTTTAAGTTGTCGTAGCCAATGAAAAGTTTTAGAAGTGCGTAGTGGCATAGGTTCACCATGCTGGTTAGGAAGTAAATGCCGTCCCGAAAATAACACGCCGTCAAATTCACGATAGTATAGACAAGAAGAGCCTGGAGAATGGCCTGGTGTCCAAATTATTTGTGTTGTGGCATTGAGAGTGAACTCATCAGTAAAAGTGGTGACAGTTGAACCGGGCAATAAATAGGCTTCTTGTTCTTGGATGAGAATTTCGCAATTTAAGATTTGCTGATATTCTGCGGCTTTACCAATAGCACCACGATGACTGATAAAAAACCACCGAATTCCCCCATGTAAGGACAAAAAATCCTGGTTTATTTGTTCTAAAGCTGGGCAATCTATGAGAATATTTCCTTCATTGCCGATAATGAAGTAAGATGTCCCTCCTAAAGTGTCCCGATTAGGTGGAAAGGCAAAAATACTGTTATTCGTAAAAATCAGAGGATTTTCTGGCGTTGACAGGCTTTTTGTCAGAATAGAACGTGGTGGTTTAGTCTTGTAACTCGACTGCTGGGGAAAAGAAGACATAAATGAAAAAACTCAAACTCAAGGAGTGGTGAACAATCAGGTTACAGTGTGTTTACCATGACTGTGAACCGTGATTGAAAAATTAAGGCGTGCAGTCTTGCTTATAATTAGAATCTGTAACAAAAATTATAGGTAAGTCATTCTATCAAAATATAGTGAAAATAATATGGCATTTTGGTTTCTCCTCCTTCTGGGGTCATTGACTTATTTAATGATGCAACAGAGCGTTGCACGGGCTACAAGAACCCCTGTATGGTTATTGTGGTTGGTTTTAATGACACCTGCATTTGTATTGACTGGTTGGACGCTGATATATGGTGTTAAACAAGCTCCCCCATCAGCGCTCATTCTTTGGGTATCGGGAGGTTGTTTATTATTATATTGGGTGTTGTTTAATCGGGGTCGGCAATTACCCGTAAATTCAGAAAATCAATCTCCAGAAAATCTATCACCATCCAATAATACTCCTCCTGTAGAAATAGCGCCCGTCCGTCCCATTAACGTAGCAGAAGAAAGTCAACTGCGAAATTGTTTTCCCTGGTCTGTATATTATGTCCAAAATATTGAGTATCGTCCCCAAGCGGTAATTTGTCGGGGACAGTTGCGAACTATGGCTAGTGCGGCTTATGAGCAGATTAAAACTAATATTGAAGGACAATTTGGCGATCGCTTTTTAGTCATATTTCAAGAAGGGATGAATGATAAACCCTTCTTTGTATTAGTTCCCAATCCTCAAGCAGTTAAACCAAATAACCAACAAGACGCAGAAAAAATTTCCGAACCAGTCTTAGCATTACTATTGTTAGTAGCAACTTTATTCAGCACCACTTTTATCGGCTTGAAAATTGCGGGTTTTAATATCACCCAACTAGAATCTGATTTCACATTATTTTTTCAGGGTTTACCCTATGCTTTGGGCTTAATAACTATCTTAGGAACTCACGAACTAGGTCATTATTTAACAGCGAAATTCTACAAAATTCGCACCACATTACCCTATTTTATTCCTATACCTTTTTTCTTAGGCACATTTGGTGCTTTTATTAAAATCCAGAGTCCCATACCTCACCGCAAAGCGTTATTTGATGTGAGTATTGCTGGTCCATTGGCAGGATTTATTATGACTATACCTTTATTAATTTGGGGTTTAGCTCATTCAGAAATAGTAGCTTTACCCGAAAAAACCGGACTTTTAAACCCCAATGCACTCAATCCTAAATATTCGATTCTATTAGCTTTACTCTCAAAGTTGGCTTTAGGAAGTGAATTAACTGCAAAATCTGCCATTGATTTACATCCAGTTGCAGTTGCAGGTTTCTTAGGATTAATTGTCACCGCATTAAATTTGATGCCTGTGGGACAATTAGATGGTGGTCACATTGTTCATGCTATGTTTGGACAACGAACTGCTGTGATTATTGGTCAAGTTGCCAGATTATTATTACTAATGCTTTCGTTTATCCGAGAAGAATTTTTATTTTGGGCAATTATTTTATTATTTGTTCCCTTAGTTGACGAACCTGCTTTAAACGATGTCACGGAATTAGATAATAAACGTGATTTTATGGGATTAATATCAATGGCTTTGTTACTGTTGATTGTTTTACCATTACCCAAAGTTTTAGCTAATTTGTTGCATATATAGGAATCCGGTTTGATTCTGTGAATTTTCCTGCGTAGGAAGGCAAGAGGCAAAAGGCAAGAGGCAAGAGGCAAGAGGATTTGAGAATATGAAGGTGTACCGAGTTTTGTATGGCTACGCCACGCAAGCTATCAAAAATCAAATAGGAGTCCTATATAAATGTAATTAAGAGGCAAGAGGTAATGACCAATGACCAATTACCCATTACCCATTACCAACCTCAATATTGTAGTCTAGGATTCTTGTGAATTAGCGGCTTCAGTAGCCTTTTTAGAAGCATCTGTGCTACCCATACGGATTTCAGAAGTGAAGGAAGCCATACTAAAGCCACCAAAACGCTTTAGCACACTTACTCGCATCCGTAAATTAGGACTGGCAAACCATAGTCTTTCTTCAGACCACATGGTTTCATACTCAGTAATTAGAGTTAAAGCACCATCGTCACCGATTTTATAGCTACCAGCAACGGGGGCTTTTTCGGCATAACCCATTTCTCGGAGTAATTTACCTTCATCTGGGTTATCTGTATTGGGGACTGTGACTAAAACAGTCGAACCCTGATGTTTTTCTTCATCCCATTCCATTGTGCCATTCCAGATAACTCGCGCCCCACAGGAAGCCGTATTTGGCGCAATTTCATACTGTTCACACAGTTTAATTACTTCTGGATGATCAGCGGCTAACATCTCAATTACAATGTCTGATTTGCCGTCTTCTGACTGTTTAAACGCTAAGTGGTGACTGGTGCGATGGGAAAACCATTTTCCAGCACTTAATTCAAAAAATTCTTCAATGTTCATAAATAAAGTTGTCCTGCATCACAATTTTAACAATGCCTTTTATTATAAGAGACCCGCGTCTTTAGACCGGGAAGTGTCAATAAAAACTAGGAGGCGACTTTAAGTAGGTGAACACAATAAAACCAAACTGTGTAAAGAAATGTAAAATCGCCCAAACCCTCTTCACTCTTGCCTCTTGCCTCTTGCCTTTTGCCTTGCCATAACGACAATTTTCAACACCAACCTACTTAAGTTCAACTCAGGTTGTTGGTTTCTTCAAGTCTTTGTAGAGAAATCCTGGCTGCTTCAGCAACGTTTTTATGACTATCTTTTTCTAGATATTTTAAGGCGGAGACACTTTTAGGAGTCGGTAAATTGCCTAAAGCCTCAGCTAGTCGTTGTCGCACTAACCAATCCTCTGATTGGGCAAAACGGAGAATATGTGTGACAGAATTTATATCGCGGATTTCTCCCAAAGCTGAAATAGCCGCTTGTTGGATGACTATTTCTTCGCTATTTAACGCTTGGATGAGAATATCATGGGCGCGAGGGTCTTTGATATTACCTAAAGATACGGCAGCACTAAATCGCACTAGCCAGTCCGTATCTTCATAAAATGCCCGTGATAGCACTTCTAAGGCTCTATTATCTTCTAGATACCCCAATGCACCGGCAGCATCAGCGCGGATGCCATAATCTGGATCTGTTTCTAAAATTTTCACGAGAATAGAATAGCACTCTGGGGTTTTTTTGATTCCTAGAGCGAATATTGCCATTGAGCGCAGTTGCAGGGATTCATCATCTAGAACCTTTTTAATTAAAGGGACTGCATCATCGGCAGATATGTGACGCAAACTAGCAAGAGCTACCATGCGATCGCGCAAATTTGGACTTTCTAACTGAGTCGCAATTACTTCTAAACTTGGAGCAGCCATTTATTTGACAGCAATTTCTTAATTTATCTTTACTTTAACGTAATTGGGGCAGTCTAAACTATGATTCTTGTGATTCTGATGATTTGGATGATTTTGGCGATGAAAACCCCATTAATCATCTAAATCAAAGAGATCACACAAATCATAGTTCAGACTTTGGTATGATATCGTCACTTAAATAACAGTAAAACTTCACACCTATACTGTGTCTTTAGCAAGAGGAGAATAGATCGGAATAGACGTAGGGTTAATGGAACGACTGTTAAAGACAGCGAAATTACCATTAGGAGAATGATCATGGTTTTAGTTAGCGATCGCCCGGGTACGAAAAAAATCACCAGCTTACAACAGCAGCTTATTTATGAAATGAACATCATGTTCGATGCTGAAAATCATTTCTTAGAAGCCCAGCAAATGATGTGGCAATGTTGTCAAAACAGTAAATTGAAAGCTGTAATTGAGCCACATATTCCAGAAACCGAACAGCATATCGAAAACCTGAAACAGGTTTTATCTATTTTAGGAGAGCAACCACAGCGAATTACCTGTGATCTTGCGGCTGGTTTAATTAGTGAAGGTCAAAAATTCGTCCTTTTAGCTGCCGATAATCCCAAAATTATAGACTTAGGATTGGCGGAATGGCATAGTAAAATTGAACAATTGGAAATAGCTTGTTATCGTAGTTTAATTAAGGTAGCGGAACAAATGGGACAAAACCAAGTTGTCCAGTTGTTAGAACAAAACCTACACCAAGAAGAACAGACAGCACAAAAGCTGGAACAGTTGATGATGCAGTTAGTTCAAGAAGCAAAGCAAACTGAAGCTAAGGCTACTGCTAAGGCTCGTTAGTATGATTGGTATGTTCTAAAAAACCCAGTTCATACTGAGTGTTTTTGGATATTATAATCCCCGATTTTTCATGCTTCGGGGATTTTAATTTGCGAATTTTGGCGTTGCTGAATTGAGGTATGAAATTCCCAAATTGAACCTTTAAAACTCAAACCTCAGTGCGTCTTTGCGCCTTTGCGTGAGACTAGAATTCATACCCTTAATCAGCAACGCCCGAATTTTCATCACTCAAATCTCAAAAATCTATAAATCAGGAGGCAGAATTACGTTATCAATTGCATGAACAACACCGTTACTACCTTGGATATCTGCCTGAGTTACTTTGGCATCATTTACAGTTACACCTGTAACTGGGTCAACTTTAACATTAATAGCACCCCCTTCTACGGTTTTCACTTCCCCAGATTTTAAGTCAGTGGAGAGGACCTTACCAGATACTACATGATAAGTTAATATCTTGACCAATACTTCCTTATTTTCTGGCTTCAATAAATCCTTTAATGCGTCCGCTGGTAGTTTTGCAAATGCTGCGTCTGTAGGAGCAAAAATGGTAAAAAGACCTTTTCCTTGTAAGGTTTCTGTAAGTCCCGCTGCTTTTAAAGCTTTAGCGAGAGTTTTAAAAGATTCATTCTTCTCAAGCAAAGTCACTAAATTCACTGATGTTGACTGGGTGGGTTTGCTAACTGGTGTAGTGGGGACTTCCCTTACTGGCTGGTTGGGTTCGGCGACCGGTGCGGTTTCACTAGGTTTGCTACCACGATTGTAAGGTGGTTCATTGAAAATATTTGGTCTGGGATTGCGGACTTCTTTGGCTGGAGATGGGATAGTAGTTAAAAGAGCGATACTCATTAATCCCATAATTGCTGTGATTTTGGGCAATAATTTGCTGTAATTAGCGTTCATAAATTTTGTTTATCTTGATTGCATACAAGTTATACCAAGATTTATCACATTTTGCCAACCAAAAAGGTTCTTGACTCAGGAACAAGATTTTTCGCAAAAATTGAGGTAAGGTGATCAAAGAATCTAGAAATCAGTGGTCAGGAGTAGGAATATTTATAATATCTAAGAGTTTGTTTGAAAAGTATTAGATGAAACCTATCCCCCCTTCCCTACCTCTCCCTAACTCTCTTCTAAGAGGCTATCGTGTACACACAAGTTAAATTACCCCCCTTAATCCCCCCGATGCTTTGGGGGGAAACCGGAAAAATTAGTTCCCTCCCCAAAGCATCGGGGAGGGTTAGGGTGGGGTAATTTGAGGAATAATGGTGATTTGATAACTTGTGTGTAGACCGTAGCTCCTAAGAGGAGAGGGAAAAGGAATAACATTTAATACTGGAGAGGTTTACCAGAGGGATTTATTTATACATTAAAAACTTTTCAAACATCCTCTAACAAGTTCAACACTTTTATGCTATTTTATGCTATGAACTATTGGGAAAATTTTAAGTATCTCGAACAGTGCTAAATCAATTTATGTCCATAAAAATCCGAACCCGATTGTTGCACAAATTCGAGTGATTTCCAACTTGATGGGCAACAACTTAACCCAGAAAATGGTAAATTTACAGGAAAAATGCTAAGAATTAAAGATACAATTATAAAACTAACGACTAAACAAGTTGCCGAATATACAATATGCTAGAACTATATCAGTGGGAACTATCTCAATTTTCCGAAAAAGTTCGTCTAATCCTAGATTATAAAGGACTAGAGTATCGCAAAATCGAAGTTGCACCAGGAATTGGCCAGTTAGAATTATTTCGTTTAACTGGACAAAAGCAAGTTCCAGTGTTAAAAGATGGCAATAGATATATTGCTGATTCTACAGAAATCGCTAAATATTTAGATTCAGAATACCCAGATTATCCCCTGATACCGATAGATCCCAAAAAACGCGCTTTGACTTTATTATTGGAAGATTGGGCTGATGAATCTATAGGTGTTAAAGGTAGAAAGGTTCTATTTGCAGCTATTAGTCAAGATCAGAGTTTTCGTAAGTCGTTGTTACCAGTTTCTACTCCAGATATTCTTAGAAGTGTTGTGGAAGGTGTTCCTAGTGATTTTCTGTCAGCACTGGGTTTTGGTGTCGGTTTTACCCCAGATGTGGTAAATGCGGCTGTTACTAGCTTAAAACAAGATTTGGATATTATTACCCAATTATTAGTGGGTAGTCCTTATTTAACAGGTGATGAACCAACTTTAGCTGATTTAACAGTTGCTAGTTTATCCATGCTTTTGAAGTTTCCTGATGGTGCTTATTTGGATTTACCTGTATCTCTCAGAGGGAAAGGGTTGTCGAGTATAGCCAATAATCCTGATTATGAAGCATTTTTCGCTTGGCGCGATCGCATCTACTCTCAATTTAGAAAACCATTACCAGGAATCACACCACCCGTAGGAAATTCACCCACAAGTATTCAAATTGATTAGGCAAGAGGCAATAGGCAAGAGGCAATAGGCAATAGGCAATAGGCAATAGGCAAGAAAAATATCAATATTTCCTGTTCCCTGTTCCCTGTTCCCTGTTCCCTGCTATAACAACGAACAACGAACAACAAACAAAAATGAATTTGGGATTACCATTAGGTTCTGTTATTGAAGGTTCTCTAACTGGGGGTTTGGAGGTCAGATTACACCCAGATATTTCTGTCGAAGATATGCGGGTAGGTAAATTTCTCGTGGTACAAGGGATGCGATCGCGCTTTTTCTGTATGCTAACAGATGTATCCTTGGGTATGGCGAATGACCGCATTACAGCTAGTCCTCCCAATTGGGAAGATAGCTTTCTGCGTGAAGTATTAGCAGGTAGCGGTACTTATGGGATGATCAACCTAGCACCCATGTTGATGTTTACCCCTGAATCTCCAGAATCTGGCTTTTCTAACAATGGTAAATCCCCTAATTCTTTTATCCCATCGTCCACTGGTTTAGCATCCTTTCAACCCCAAACCAGTACGACGATGGAATTATTACCTGTGAAAACTATTCCTAGTCACTTTAGCCAAGTTTACGAAGCCAATGAGGAGGACTTCCGCAAAGTGTTTGGCTGGGAAGATGACCCTCATCGTAACAACTTTTCTATCGGTAAACCCTTAGATATGGATGTGCCGATTTGCATTGATTTAAACCGCTTTGTGGAACGGAGTAATGGGATTTTTGGTAAATCGGGGACTGGGAAATCTTTCCTGACACGGTTAATTTTAGCTGGGGTTATTCGTAAAAATGCGGCTGTTAACTTGATTTTTGATATGCACTCAGAATATGGTTGGGAAGCAGTCGCAGAAGGAAAGAACGTTAATACTGTAAAAGGTTTAAAACAACTATTTCCCGGACAAGTTGAAGTTTACACACTTGATCCAGATTCAACTAAACGGCGAGGTGTAAGAGACGCACAAGAACTATATCTAAGCTATGAACAGGTTGAAGTTGAAGATATTAAACTATGTAATCGTGATTTAGGACTTTCAGAAGCGGCTTTAGATAATGCTAATATCCTCTTTACAGAGTTGGGTAAATCGTGGATTATTCAATTACTAAATATGAGTAATGAAGATATTGAGATGTTTTGTGACGAAAAACGCGGACACAAAGGCTCAATTATGGCATTACAGCGGAAACTTTTTCGCTTAGATAGTTTAAAATATATGCGAAGTGCTTGTCCGCAAAATTATATTAAAAATATCGTCCAATCTTTAGAAGCTGGAAAAAACGTAGTTATCGAATTTGGTTCCCAGTCCAATATGCTCTCATATATGCTGGTGACGAATATGATTACCAGACGGATACATGAGCATTATGTCAAAAAAGCTGATAAATTTCTCCAAAGTAAAAATCCTTTGGATCGGCCGACACCATTAATGATTACAATAGAGGAAGCACACCGCTTTCTTGACCCAGGAGTGGTACAAAGTACAATTTTTGGAACTATTGCTAGAGAACTACGAAAATATTTTGTCACGCTTTTGGTAGTTGATCAACGTCCATCAGGGATAGATAATGAAGTCATGTCTCAGATTGGGACTCGAATCACCGCTTTGCTGAATGACGAAAAAGATATTGATGCTATTTTTACAGGTGTATCTGGTGCGGGTGGTTTACGCTCAGTCTTAGCTAAGTTGGACTCTAAACAACAAGCTTTAATTTTAGGTCATGCTGTTCCTATGCCAGTAGTCGTGCGGACTCGTCCCTATGATTCTACCTTTTATTCCGAAATTGGTGCGATCGCTTGGGAAGAAAAAACAGATGAGGAAGTATTCACCGCTGCTGAACTAGCAAAAGCAGATTTAGGTTTTTAGTAGTTTCAAGTCAATAACAGACAACAGACAACAGACAACAGACAACAGACAACAGACAACGGACAACGGACAACTAACAATTTCGTAACATCCCTCCATTATCCAAGTAGCTCAAGTTCGGTTATCCGGCTAATCAAAAGCAACTTTAGAGGGGTTTTCGCGTCACTATGGATATGCGAACACAGTTTTTGGAAGTTAAAAAAAAATAGTTTCCATAATCATCAACTTTTTGGCTTGATTACTAGAGTATTTATTATCTGGGAACTTTACTATTGACTCTGTTTGTCGTAACATAAAACCAATGTAAACTCATACTGACTCCGGTTTCAAAACGACTACTAGATAACTTAAACAAAAGAATTCTAGCCACCAACCCAATGTATTTCTGCTAAAACTCCAAAATCAAAATTATAGAGAGGGTAAGGAGACATATTTTTAGACTAACAACATCTTCATAAAGGTTGGATCAATATCAATCATGCTTGATGGTAGCTTTTCATATCCAGTGATGTATATTGTAAGCTTACGAATTGCCTTTGTTAAAAAAATATTGATTATGTTTAAGGAGTAGAGGATAAAAGCACCAATGCCTACAGTTAAAAATCATACAGAGAATGTCAATGCCAAATTTACCGCTGATATGGTCAGAACCTATCTGCGAGAAATTGGTCGTGTACCTTTGTTAAGCCGTGAACAAGAGATTATCTACGGTAAACAAGTACAGCAGATGATGGCGCTGCTAGAAGCTAAAGAAGCTTTGAGGAAGGAAATTGATCATGAACCTAGTTCATCAGAATGGGCTGCCCGTGTTAATCAATCAGAAACAGAAATAAATCATCTGATGGTACAAGGTAAGCGAGCCAAGCAAAAAATGATTGAGGCTAATTTACGCTTGGTTGTAGCTATTGCAAAAAAATATCAAAAGCGAAATATGGAATTTCTGGATTTAATCCAGGAAGGTACTTTGGGATTAGAACGGGGTGTGGAGAAATTTGATCCTATGCGGGGTTATAAGTTCTCAACCTATGCCTACTGGTGGATTCGTCAGGCAATTACCAGAGCGATCGCCCAACAAGGTCGAACCATTCGCCTACCAATCCATATTACCGAAAAATTGAACAAAATTAAAAAAGTTCAACGGGAGTTAGCACAAAAGCTAGGAAGATCACCCTCACCGACAGAAATCGCCAAAGAACTGGAGTTAGAACCGGCTCAGATTCGTGAATATCTGAATATGGCGCGTCAACCAGTCTCTTTAGATGTGCGCGTCGGTGAAAACCAAGATACCGAATTACAAGAAATGTTGGAAGATGACGGTCCTTCCCCTGAGTATTACACTACTCAAGAGTTTCTACGTCAAGACTTGAATAATTTACTTGCAGAACTCACACCCCAACAGCGTCAAGTTGTCGCCTTACGCTTTGGTTTAGAAGATGGAAATGAAATGTCCTTGGCGAAAGTTGGTGAACGGTTGAACCTCAGTCGGGAACGAGTCCGCCAATTAGAGCATCAAGCCCTTGCACATTTACGTCGCCGTCGAGCTAATGTCAAAGAATACGTTGCCAGCTAAAACAGTATACACGCAACAGCGTATCTTGAAGCATTCCTCTTGGTGATGCGCCTCCTGAGTTCAAAACAGGGGGCGATTTTTTTTGAAGAAATAGAAAAGGTTCTGCAAATTTCTGATTTATTTTGCGAAATCTGTAGATGGGAAGTTGTATCTACTGGCAGATCAATACAAGAATTAAACATTGAAACAGGCTGAGAATTTTCAATCTCGATTTTACATCCCTCCGGTGGAGGATTTTATGAACTGATGGATAAATTTATTAACTAATGATAATCTGAGATTATTCCCCAAATTTACATAAATGGTGAGTTTTTGCTGAATTTAAAATTAAATATATAGATAAAACTTTTGAGGGAATCGTCAGTAATGAGTATTCAGTTATTATGGCAAAAATCCAGGAAAGAACAATAGTTAGCTTTATTACAGGAGAAATCCGATGCTTAATCATATTTCCAAATTAATGACTTCTAGCCAATTTAAATTTCCCATTGTTGGACTAATTGTTTCGGTTGGTATTTTGGGTATTAGTTATTCTAGTCAACAACATTACAAACTCCTCTCATCAACGGCCTTAACTACTAATTATGTAGTACCCATAAATCAAAGACAGATTAACTTTGATCCTGCTGTGATTAAAGAGGAAGCTATGCAAAAATCACCAGTGAATATTTCTAATCAGATATCTACTGATAAGTTAACAGAAAATATCACAGCATTATCTACAAATACGAGAGAATTGGGGAGAAAAGGACAAATCCAATTTCCCGAACAAGATGGGACTTATCTTTATGGACAATCATCCACACCAAATGAATTAGGACAAGGTTACATTCTCTTTCAAAAACAACAAAGTAAAATTATTGGTGCTTTGTATGTTCCTCACTCTGAATTTAGTTGTTTTCAAGGAACTTTAGCTAAGTCAGGAGAATTAGCAATGACAGTGAAAAGTTCTCCCGGTGAAGTTGGTGTAATGGAGGTTTCTACAGCAAGTACGATCCCTAAAGTTAATGAAAATGAGTTCACAACTTATCCTTATTCAGTAACATTACAAGACTATCATCAGTTGAGTTCTGTAAGTTCTAATGATAGGGAAATTTTGCAGATATGCCAACAAGGAAGCGATGGTTTTAAATAAGTAGGTGGACGTAAATAATTGTCCTTGGGATATAGCATTTTTTAGTGAGGTACAAGAACCCCAACCCCCTCCCCGCAAGCGAGGAGGAGGCTATAAATATACTCGATATGATTAGGAAATGCTATAAAGCAGGGAGAAATAAGTTAATGACCAATGACCAACGACCAATGACCAATGACCAATGACCAATAACTAATGACCAATGACTAATTTGAATTAATACTCAATTCCTGCTTGAGCTTTCACCCCTTGATCCTTAAAAGGATGCTTAACTAATGTCATTTCAGTGACTAAATCGGCTTTTTCAATTAATGCCGGTGGTGCGCCTCTTCCCGTGAGAATTACGTGCTTGTCTGCTGGTTTTTGAGCTAAACCTGCTAATACTTCTTCAACCTGTAAATAACCCAGTTTCAGAGCAATATTAATTTCATCGAGGAGAACTAATTTAAAGTCTGGGTTGTTGATAAATTCTAGGGATTTTTCCCAAGCAGCAGCAGCTTTATCAAGATCACGATCACGATCTTGAGTTTCCCATGTAAAGCCTTCTCCCATTGCATGAAATTCGAGTTGGTTTTCCCAGTGGCTAAAAGCACGTTTTTCTGCTGGTTCCCATGCGCCTTTGATGAATTGCACTATGGCTACTTTATGTCCATGTCCGAGCGATCGCAAAACCATTCCCAAAGCCGCAGTAGTTTTACCCTTACCATGACCAGTATTGACGATAATTAAGCCTTTTTCCGGTATGGCTTTAGCTATGCGTTGATCTTGGACTTCTTTCCGTCGCTGCATTTTTTGACGGTATTTTTCATCAGTTTGGGATGTTGATATTACCTCATCAATTAACCGGGAAATCTCTTGATCTGCTGAATCTGGATGTAATTCTTCTGGTGTGTCGCTTTTCATAAATCCTGTTGATAAATAACTGTTAAGACTAAGAACATGAAGTATAATTTTTCTGCTTCGACAAATTCATTAGTTATGATAGACCAGAAATCACATAAATTATGTTAGCTGTGATCTTAATAAAAAGTAGAAATATCTGTGAGGGTTGGCATCGGTTTCCGAGTTAATCCTCTGGGATAATCTTATTGTAAACCAAAAAGAGCGATCGCATTTTTCGACGCAGAGTAACGCTAAGTCGATCTTTTCAAGCTTTTACTCTGCTTATATTTTATATCTCAATCGGACCAACATTAAAACAAAGTTCTAATTGCTGATACTTTTAACCGAGACATTCCCCGATATCTGAGATATCGTGAATGTCCAGTACAACATCACCAACTGAGTTGGTAAAGGTGGTTACGTCGTAACAATCCCCTGACAATAGTATTATCAAAATTTTCGTCAGCAAGCAGTTTTAACATACTTCCCGTTCTGCTTTCCGCGCCAACAATCTATCACGCAACCCTTGGGAATCAAATCTGACCTCATTTATTTTACGAACTTCCTGTGCTTGTTGGTGTCTTTGCTGTAAATACACTTCCACTTCTTGTTGATGATTGAGATAGAAGGCAATGGTAGCATAAATATCAGCAAGTTTAAGGGATGG
Organism: Anabaena sp. AL93; assembly: GCF_001672085.1. Taxonomy (NCBI): domain Bacteria; kingdom Bacillati; phylum Cyanobacteriota; class Cyanophyceae; order Nostocales; family Nostocaceae; genus Anabaena; species Anabaena sp. AL93. The sequence goes on from NZ_LJOU01000020.1 coordinate 29,932, forward strand.
ATAACGGTAAGCAATTTCTTCTGCTGTTGTTCCTTGTTTAAAAACAGCAATTACCGTATCTAGTGTTACACGAGTTTTGCCTATCCTAATGCGATAACATTATATCCAGTGTATTTGCTATTCAGGATTTCCCAAAAATGTCACAAAAGCCAGGTAAGAAAATTGCACCTATTCCCATGTCTAAAAATGTTAGCGTGGTTGACTTGATTGATACCTATTTTACCGCTTACAACTCAGCCCGGTTGCGGGAAGCCTGTCAACTGCTAACTAAGGAAGTGTTTCAAGAGGGTGTCACCGTAGGAGTAAGCCTATCTGGGGCGATGACACCGGCAGGTTTTGGAGTTTCCGCCCTTGCGCCTCTCATTCGCAATGGTTTTATTGACTGGATGATTTGCACAGGTGCGAATCTTTACCATGATATGCACTATGGTTTGGGTTTTGAACTATTTGCGGGTAGTCCCTTTTTAGATGATGTCAAATTGCGAGAAGAAGGAACAATCAGAATTTATGACATTATTTTTGGTTACGACGTACTGCTAGAAACGGACGCTTTTATTCGCAAAGTTCTCCAAGCTGAACCTTTCCAAAAGCGCATGGGAACTGCGGAATTTCATCATTTACTGGGTAAGTGCGTCTGGGAAATCGAAAAGCAATTGGGTGTCAAAAATTCCTGCTTATTGGCGACAGCCTATGAATGTGGCGTACCTATTTATACTTCTTCTCCTGGAGATAGTTCCATTGGGATGAATGTGGCTGCTTTGGCTTTAGAAGGTTCAAAGCTGGTAATAGATCCGTCCATTGATGTCAATGAAACCGCAGCTATCGTCTATGGGGCGCGAGAAAACGACGGTACAAGTGCAGCGGTAATTATTGGTGGTGGTAGTCCTAAAAACTTTTTATTACAAACACAACCGCAACTTCACGAGGTTTTAGGATTGGAAGAACGGGGACATGACTTCTTTATTCAGTTTACTGATGCCCGTCCTGATACTGGTGGTTTGTCTGGGGCGACTCCTGCTGAAGCTGTGAGTTGGGGTAAAATTGACCCCGATGAGTTACCTAGCGCTATTGTTTGTTATACCGATAGTACGATCGCTCTACCTTTGGTGACAGCATACACTCTTAATCAATGTCCACCACGCCCCCTAAAACGGCTGTATGATGGACGGGAAGCTTTACTAGATACATTGCAAAAAGACTATCTAGCAGCTAAAGATCAGCCTGTGAGTGAGGGTAGTAAGGAAAAAGCCGCTACTTATCCCTGCGGCACACCAGTTAAAGGTTAGGGTTTTAAAGTCATATTAGTAAGGTGCGTCAGCAGCTAATAATTTATTAAGTTTGACGCAACCTACTAACTTATGAACGATTAATCTCCCATTTATTATGATATATTGTGGATAGTTCCAATCATTTTAAAACTTGATATATGATATAACATCACAAATCATCCAATAGAAAAATATGAAAAATATTCAGATTACTTCATTAGGTATCAACCAAGCACTTAAAAACCATGATTATTTATCATCCATTGCACAATATATATGGAACGGTTTTGATGCGGAGGCTACTGAAATTAATATAATAATGCAATCTGATGACTTGGGAAGAATATCAGAACTAAAAATTATAGATAATGGATGTGGTATTGCTGATCCAAATAGATTTTCACTCTTTTATGAATCGAATAAACAAATTAATTTTGGTACTGCCAAGAATCTATCACATATTCACGGTAACAATGGTATAGGCAGATTAACTTTTTTTACTTTTTCTTCCTCAGCACAATGGGATACTATTTATGAAAAAGAAGGAAAAAGATATAGTTATAGCATAAATATAAATCATAAACAATTGGATAACTATGATATCTCAGAAGAGGTAGAAACTGATAAAAAAACAGGAACAACAGTTTTTTTTGATGATATTCATACAATTACATCTAATGATTTTAATGATGATCTTAATATCTATCTATATAGAGAATTTAGCTGGTTTCTTGAACTAAATTCAATGAAAAACTTTTCAATTAAAATAAATGATATGGATTTAGATTATAAATCTAATTTCATTAGCGATTTCACTGAATTAGAACATAAAATTGGTCAATATTTATTTAATTTGAAATTTATTCGCTGGTCTCAATCTCTAAAGAATGAATATTCTAGATATTACTGTATTAATTCCAAAGGTGAAGAAATAGATAAAAATACAACTACTCTTAATAATAAAGGTGATCATTTTTCTCATAGTGTTTTTGTTAAAAGTGAGTTCTTTGATCAAGAACATTTTGGATGGAGAAATATACAGAATAAGCAAATTTATAATTCTTTGATTCATTTTATTAATCAACAGCTTCAAAATAGAAGAAAAATTTTTCTGAAGACAAAATCGGATGTAATAATAGATGAATTTAGAAGAAATAATGCTTTCCCAAGATTTAGTAATAATACTTGGGATCAATACAGAAAAGCTGAACTTGAAGATTTTATCAAAGAATTATATCAGGTAGAGCCAAAAATTTTTAGTTCTCTCAATATTGAACAAAAGAAAGTATTTGTTCATTTTTTGAATTTAATTCTTGATTCAGATGAAAGAACTAAATTAATTGATGTATTAGGAGAAATTATCAAGTTAACTTCTTCTGATTTAGAACATTTATCTGAATCTTTAAAAGTTACCAAACTTACAAATATTATTAAAACTGTAAGATTAATAGAAGATAGATACAGAGCTATTGATCAGTTGAGAAATTTAGTTTTCAATCAAGATTTAGAAGCTAACGAACGAGATCATATTCAAAAATTTGTAGAAAATCATTACTGGATTTTTGGTGAGCAATATCATCTTGTAACTGCTGCTGAACCAAAGTTTGAAGAAGCATTACGTAGGTATACTTATCTATTAAGAGGAGAAAAGCCTATTGTTTCTATTGATCATCCTGACAAGAATAAAGAAATGGATATATTTATGGTACGGCAGCTTTTAAATAATTCTTCTATCAATAATGTAGTTGTAGAGCTAAAACATCCTCAAAAGAAGCTTGGTTCAAAAGAATTAGAGCAGGTTAAAAAATATATGGGAGTAATTTTGGAACAAGATGAATTTAATGCTTCTAACGTGACTTGGGAATTTTATTTAATTGGTAATGATTTTGACAAATCTAAATATATTGAAAGAGAAATACAAAGTGCTAAGTCTCATGGTGAAAAATCTCTAGTACAGGTTGTTGATAATTATAAAATTTATGTTAAAAAGTGGAGTGAGATATTCACTGAGTTTGATTTAAGACATAAATTTTTGTATGACAAACTTGAATTAGAGAAGGCACAACTTAATATGGATGCTAGAAGTGCAAACGAAATCATTAGTAATATCCATAGCAATAGTGCGGTGCAACCTCCTCAACGTGTTATTCCAGAAAATTAAAATTTTTGTAACTTTATAAGTGAAGAGGCTTAACATCCGGTTAAAAAGTTGTTATCGTAGATTTGATAAGGAAGAACTATTTGCTATTTTTCAAAGCCAGTTGATATCCTACATAAATCCATTGATTAACGCATCTTTATCCGCGTTTATCTACGCTCATCCGCGTACCCTTATTCTTGCTATTCTCTCCTCAGAGTGATTTTTATAAATTAACTAATTATAAATAAAAGCCAATTGCCAGAAGGCTTTTTGGAAAAAATTATAGGTAACAAGAAGTAAATATGATTTATCAAGAATAAGCACGATCTCCTCATTTTCTTCAAAAATTTAGGAATATGGATGATTTTCAGCTTTGGCTTGATTACAAAAGAAAAATAATCAGCATATTCCTAAATATATAAAAGTAACTGAACATTAATCTTACCTTTGATTGATGTAGATCATGTCTGTATTTTGAGAACATATAAGGTGTTTACGTGCTAATCGGAATTAATAATAATGACCATACATAAGATAAACATTGGTTTGACAGAAAAGCAGCGTCAAGGTGTGATGAATTTGCTAAATCTTGATTTAGCAGATGCCAATGTACTGCTAGTAAAAACGAAAAAGTATCATTGGGATGTTGTCGGTCCGCAGTTTCGCACCTTGCATAAACTTTGGGAAGAACACTATCAAGAACTGACAATAAATATTGATAAAATAGCTGAAAGAATTCGGACTTTGGGCTGTTATCCAACTGGTACAATGGCAGGATTTTTAAGTATTGCGACCCTCAAAGAACATAGCGATAAAATTCCTACAGCAACCAAGATGGTGACTCAATTGGTGGAAGATCATGAGCAGATTATTCGCAATTTCAGAAATCATATAGATCAGTGTAGTGAAGAATTTCATGATCAAGGTTCTGCTGACTTTTTAACTGATTTGATGGAAAAACATGAAGAAATGGCTTGGATGTTGCGTTCATTTATTGAAGGAGAAGCAGTAGAAGCGGATGGAAAAAAACAACCAGCAGCAACTAAAGTTCCGGTGGGTGTGTAATTGATATTTGTCAACACAAAATATTAGGAGTAAAGAAGTGCCAGAAGAATATCAAGCAGAACGTACCATCTCCGCTGTATTTAAAGAAGAGAAACAAATTGATAATGTAATTCGGCGGTTACTAGATAGAAATGTCCCCAAGGATAATATTTCGGTAATGGGGCGAAATTTTCAGTCAGAAACGCGAATTTCTGGTTTTATTACAAAGCGAGATGTGATTCTCGGCGGTTTGAGAACAGGAGCAATTTTTGGTTCTTTGTTTGGTTCGTTCCTGAGTTTGCTTACAGGTGTAGGTGTATTGTTTGTTCCCTTTGTTGGGCCAATTGTGGCAGCAGGTCCAATTGGGGCGATATTATTAGGGGCTGCAAGTGGAGCGATCGCTGGTAGTGCTGGTGCAGGTTTAGTATCAGTTCTGACTGCTTTAGGAATGCCAGAAGACAAGGCTACACTCTATCAAACCCGCTTAGAAGCTGGTGAATTTTTAGTGATGGTAGAAGTACCGAGCGATCGCAGTGGCGAATTTCAATTAATTCTCGAAAGTGCTGGTGGTGAAGAAATTAACACCATTGAAAAAACACTACCCCATCCTTGTCCGGGAATCTGTAACAATCCAAATGATTTATCGCCTGAAGTTCGCACCCATCTTTCCCCAGAAGCCCAGCGGATATTCATGCAACGTTATAATACTGCACTGAATGAAAATATGGATGAACTTACTTCTGAACAAATGGCTTGGGATGAAGTTCACAAACAATTTGATGAAGACGAAAATGGAGTTTTTTCAAAAGTTAAAGTTTTACGCTAGGAATATGCAAACAACAAATTGCACAATCTAGCAAAAAATATTTACCCAGTTATTAATCTAGAGAAATACTCTTGTGGTGCGGGCATCTTGCCCGCTATCTAGATTCAGGAAACAGGTTAATTGCCCCTACATTTATTCATCAAATGTCTATTTACTACTTTGCTGTTTAATTGCTTGTTTTACCACTTCGATATCTAACTCAAATATCCGAGCAATTTGTTCTACAGTTAGCCCCTCATTTAACAGTTTAGGAATCGTTTTTAACTTAGTTTCTAACTCCGTCTCTTCTTTTACTTCTTGATAAAATCGGGTTTGCTGCCATTCTGTTAATCCAAACATTGCTTCTAACTCCTGACGGCTATAGGATGAAAATTTGTAAACCAGCATTCTTTCTACTAATTCTAAAAGATTACGACTCTTGGCCGCATCTGCTTTTTCGACCAAATTGATCAAAGTTTTTGCTTGTTGGATAGCTTCATCTTCAGGGGCAACTACTAATTTAATAATTCCTAAACCAATTGAAGATGATGTATCAGCTATTTCATCTAAATAAACAACATGAATTAGTCCAGCAGTTAGTAAAGTTTGATATGCCAAGGGTATACCAGGGTCAAGATCCCGATTTGCCCACAATACTACCGCTTGCCATGTTCTTTGAGGTTTATTTTGGTTTAAGTAAAGAACTGCTTCTGTGATTAATCGCCAGTATAAATTATCATCGCTTTGAAATTGTACTTCTACAAAATAAATCGGGTCTTGTAGGTACTCTGGTTTAGGTAAAAATAAGCCATCTATTCGCCGGGCTAATTCTTTGATTTCCACTGAGGAAAATTCGTAGTGTAAAGCTAGTGTAGGAGGCTGTTCTAGCAGTTCAAATAACACACTGGGGAGATTTTGCAGTAATGTGTAAAATATCGTGTCTGTCTTCATATCTTGTTGTTAACTATTATTCTAACGGAAAACCGCCATATTTTTCAATAATTTGATCAATATCTTCCATAATCTTAATAGTTTCCGATATGATGGAAATTATATTTTGATAATGGCTAATATCATCAAAATTCAATTGTCTCCCTTTTCTATCTTTCAGCCATTTTTGACAAACTTGATAACCTCCAATATAAAAATTCCAAATTTGTTGCGGAACTTGATCAAAATACTGTTCAGAATTTATCCAAATTTGTTGATGATTTTCATTATATTTCACTTGTTCCACAATATCAGAACCAGGAATGGGATAAGTAGAAATTTCTGTTCCTGTTTCTTTCATGAGATGATATTTTACTAATTTATCACCTTTGATTACTAATTCCCAAAAAAGCGCAGAATTGGCAGTTAAAGGAACGCGAGGAAAATCAATCTTTAAAAATTCGGCGTAGCGTTGACGGTAAATAGGAGAATGAAAGATAGCGTAAATGTAATTAAAAATATCCTCTGGTCTAAAGGTTTTATTTTTATCTGATTTTCCATCAAACATAAATTCTAAATCTAGTTTTTGGGAAAATTCAATAATAAATTCTGGGGATAAATTCGGTTTACGTCCTCTAGGTGTATTAGTTGGGATAGAATCAAATAAAGTTGGGGTATCTGTTGGGTAAAGGTAAAGAGGGAAAATATTAACTCCACCTCTTCTAAAAATATTAGTATCAATAGGTTGGTTCGCAACTGATACCAAAGACCAGATAGGATCATTTACAGCAATTCCTTGACGACCTAAACCTAAACATAAATTATCTTTTCTAAAAACATGATCAAGTAATTCTCGTCTAGGCCTATCCATTATTAGATCACTATAATAACAGTAACGCCAATCGAAAGGGCGATATAAACAACTAATTATTTTATCTTCCCATTGATTATCTAAGCGAATTAATTGACGGACTTTATCTAATCGCCAATCTTGATGATCGTGAATATTATATTTATTGCTATAGTCTTCATTAGATAAATTAGTTTCTCGCAATTCTCTAAATTTTTGAGTAATGCTTTCCTCCTCAAAATCAATAGCAAAATGATCTCTATGGGTTTTTATACCAGCAGCATTCACTAGCATGATATCAATAACTTTCCATCCTTGTTCATACTCTGATGATAAACTGGTATTTTGAGGGTTAAATAAATAAAATTTAGCTTCAGGTTTGACAATTTTCCAATCAGTTGAACTAATATCATTTTCAGCTAACCAATGATACTTACCTCCAACTAACTCCTTATTTTCATAAACCTCTCTCATACCCCATAAATCAGCATGATAAACAGATGCTAACTTTTGCTGACTATGTTCATATTTAATAAAAATACTGATTGCTACACCTTGCTGAATATCAAATACATTTTTATCCTGTGAACCGTCAGGACAAACTTCTTTTTTCTTGCTATTACCATGTAAATCTAAAACATAAATCTCATCAAAAGTTTGCATCAAATTTTGACGCATTCCTCGAAAAGTGGGATTATCTAAATAACCATGATTTGTAATTAAAGCCACAATACCATAACCCGTTTCCGAAACCCGATGTTGAGCAAAACGGATAAACTTTACATAATCATCTAATAATCCTTTCGGGTTTCTTTCTCCTAAAGGTTTACCATCTACTTGATAATAATCTCTAACTAATCCTACAATCCAAGGATCAGTATTTATAGATTCATAAGAATAGGGAGGATTTCCTAAAATTACCATCACAGGAACATCTTGTTTTATATCTTTTGCTGCTTCTGCTTCATCTCTAATTCTGTTCATAAAACCATCAGCAGCAGGAATTTGAAAAGCCTCTTGTAATGTATTTGTTAAATAAATCCTTAACCGTTCATCAGAACTAAAATCATAACCCAATTCTTGCAACTGTAAACCTAATTTCATGTGTGCTACAGTATAAGGTGCCATCAACAATTCAAAACCAAATAATCGGGGTAATAAATGTTGACTCACATAACTTGACCACATCCCCTTTTGAGATTTAAACTTATCATAAATAAAATCAATCACACTGTGCATAAAAGTTCCCGTACCCACCGCAGGATCTAAAATCAAAACTTGATGAGTTTCGATAGTTCCCTCACCCTTGGGATTGGGGATTTTAATCTTTTTAGAATCTGCTAAACCTTTACTAATATTAAACTTATGTTTGAGAATATAATCCACACTTTTAACAATATAATCAACCACAGGTTCAGGAGTATAATAAACCCCTCTTGATTCTCGCATTTTTGGATCATATTCTGCCAAAAACGTCTCATAAAAATGCACAACAGGATCTTCTCTGCGGGTACGTTTACCAAAATCTTTAAGAATTTCTGCCATTTCCGTTTGTTGCAGAATATTCGCTAAATTATCCACAGCCCAACTAATTCTATCATCTAAATCTGGTCCTGCTATTTGTCCAAAAATACTCCTTAAAAATGGGTTAGTTTTTGGTAATTTAAAAGCTGCTGTTTCCCGTGAAAAAGTATTAACATTATCAGTATTACACCGCGCTGCAAATAACCCATAACAAATAGTTTGGGCATACATATCCGCAAATTGTTCTACCGTCAAATCCTTAATTAATACTCTTTGAAATGACTCTAACTGCTGACGTAACATTCCCCCATTATCTACATCATGTAAAGCCGTTTTAATAGCATCTCTCATCAATTGCGCTAAACTGGCCATACGTTTAGCTAAATCCTTCGGTGTGGTGACTTGGGGAACTTTAGCTAATAAAAATTGCCGTAAAAGTTGGTCAACTTCTTGTATTCCTTCTTTATCAACTTTGATTTTTTTGTTTTTATCAATTGTTCCTAAAGATGCAGTTAATTTTAATTCTCCTTGAATATACCAGCGAAATTCTAAATAATCAGTTAAAATCAAATTACCTAAAGCCTGAAAATAACGCCCCATTTGGGTAGTTTTTTCTACTTTCTTGAGAGAAATACCAATATCTTTAGCTTCAATATGTCCAATTTCTAAAATACCATTTTTTACCACAAAATCTGGCGCACCGCAAGCTATTCTTTTCGGTTCATTAATAGCTTGAATTTGAGAATCTAAAGAATCTATTAACTTCTTTAATGCTGGGCGATAAGTATGTTCTGTGGCATTTTGTTGTTGATAAATTTGCGTAATTTCTTGAATGTAGGTTTGTAGATTATTCATATATGTATGGATTTAAAAACAATTTAGATTGAATTAAGTGATAAGTAACTCAACTTTTAAAATGACCTTTATCTGCAAATCTGCCCTCAGTCATATTCTGCCACTAACTCCTGTTTCATTAATGCCATAAATATGATGAATTACATAAGGATACTTTTCTCTAGCCATTTTACTTGCTACTTCCTTATCCTGATCAATAAAATAATCACCGCTATCAGGTTCAATAGCAATATACCAACCATAATATTTATCTAATATTTCTGGTTTTAACCGCTCAAAAATCGCCCAACAACGCTCAGAGAATGCCTGTCTTCTAGCTTTTTCCTGAGCCTTTCTTTCTTGTGTCCACTGAATTTCGGGAAATACTCGACCACGACGGACAACTCTTTGGGGTGTGGATTGTGTCATCTTCATCACCTGATTAAAGTGTATTCCTCATTTTAACATAATGTGCCATAGCTCTTAATTCATTGAAAAACATCTACACAAAAATAGGATGAGCTTTTATACCCACCCCTGATGTATTAATCTTATTTGAATAGTTGAAAATTATTGGGGTTTATTTTGTTGACGACGAGAACGCATATTTTCGCGCATTTGCTTAATTTGCGCTTTCTGTTCAGGAGTTAATACAGCGTCCATTTGTTGTTTTGATGACTCTCTAATTTCTTTCATTTTAGCTTTTTGTTCAGTGGATAAGCCTAATGAAGCAAAAATATCACCTTTTTTTCCACGTCCTTCTCTGCGTTGCTCTTGTCCTTGTTGACGTTGTGCTTTATATTCTGCCATTGTGGCTTGTAATTTAGTCTTTTGTTCGGGTGTCAAAACAGCTTCAATTTGAGTGCGGGTATTGCTACGAATTTCTTTTATTTTAGCTTTTTGTTCAGGGGTCAAATTCAACTTTTTAGCTGGACTTTCTTTTTGCCATTCCTGACCAGCTTGGGGTGAAGATGAATTTTGTTCTGCTTGAACTGCAAAGGGAGTTGCGATTAAAGTCAAAGCCAGAGTACCAGCAATTAGTGATAATGTCTTCAGTTTCATAATTACCTTTTGGTTATGTTTGGTTATGTCGGTTTTCTATGTTCCTATCTTAGAGACTAACACCCAGTAACCACATGAGGCAAAAGTCACGTCTACACCCATTACTTTAGTCATGACATTAGCATTCAGATATCTTATGCTTGTTCCATTTTAATTTAATCGTGATACAAATATTTTAAGTTAGGTTGAGGATTTCAGCCTTGTAACTATATCAACTATCAATCAATTATGAATCGTCCTATTCAGTTTAATAATCATCCTTTTCGATTTCTTTTGTATTTAGAATGGCTATTATTGGGATTTTCAGCGTTAATGGCATTAATGCCATCTCCCTCACCGCGCTTTTCGGCAATGTATCCAGAATTGACAATTTGTAGTTTAACAATTTTTGGTTTAATGGGGTTAAGATTGCCTACTTTCAATAAAACCAATAAAATTATTTATACAGCATTGGAAGTTATCTTAATTTTAATTACTGGTTTTTTCGGTGGTAGAAGTGCCAGACTTTTCCCCTTTCTCTATTTAATTTTGGTAACTCGTAGTTGTTTAATTTTTCAACTTCCCGGACGATTAACAGTTACTTTATCTTCATTTATTTTATTTCTATTTACTCTGCGACAACGGATACCTCCTGGAAGATTTTCACCAATAGCTCAGGAAAGATTTAGATTTTTCAGTTTTAGTTTGGCGGTTCTATTTGGTTTAAGTTTAGTATTTGTTTTAATACTAATGAATACTGTTTTGGCTGAACGGCAAAGTAGAGATAAACTGCAAGCTGCTAACGAAAAACTCCGTCAATATGCCTTGAAAATTGAAAGTCAGGCAACTTTGGAAGAACGCAACCGCATTGCTAGAGAAATTCATGATTCTTTAGGACATTCTCTAACGGCTTTAAATCTGCAATTAGAAACTGCTTTAAAATTATCAAAACATGATATACCTAGAGCGATGACGTTTTTAGTCACTGCAAAAGAACTTGGTTCAAAAGCCTTACAAGATGTCCGGCAATCGGTTTCTACTATGAGATACCATCCTTTACAGGGACAAACCTTAGAGGAGGCAATTAAGGTTCTTGCAGCGGATTTTCAGCGTTATAATGGCATTTTACCTAGTTGTCAAATTTCTATTATCTCTCCACTGTCTATGGAAATCAGCACTCCTATTTATCGAATCATCCAAGAATCATTAACGAATATTTCTAAATATGCCCAAGCTACAGAAGTTCAATTAGAATTAATAACAACTTTAGCAGGGTTGAAGTTAATAATTCAGGATAATGGCAAAGGTTTTGAAGTGGGGCAAAATACTACTGGATTTGGTTTACAAAGTATGCGCGATCGCACTTTAGCATTAGGAGGCGAATTTCGGATTAACAGCAGCCATAATCATGGTTGTCAAATAATAGTTGATATCCCTTATTCATATCCAGAGATAGCAATAGAATAGCCAATTACCTATTACCAATAAAAATGATTACAGTCTTACTTGTAGATGATCAAAGTTTAATTCGTCAAGGTCTAAGAGCCTTATTAGAATTAGAAGTAGATATAGAAATTGTGGGCGAAGCAGAAAATGGTCAAACCGCAATTAATCTAGTTGAAAAATTACGACCTAACGTAATTTTAATGGATATCAGAATGCCTATCATGGATGGAGTTGCTGCTACCAAAGAAATTAATCAGCATTTTCCTCAATGTAAAATTCTCATATTAACAACTTTTGATGATGATGAATATGTGAAAGCTGGATTACAAAATGGCGCAATGGGTTATTTACTCAAAGATACACCCTCAGAAGAGTTAGCAGTTGCCATTCGTGCAGTTGACAAAGGATATTCCCAATTAGGACCAGGAATAGTCAAAAAACTAGTCACTCAATTTCCGGCTACCTTACCCCAAGCTGTATTAGCTATACCACCGAACCTCACGGAACTTACCCCCAGAGAAAAAGAAGTTTTGCGGTTAATTGCCATTGGCGATAATAATCGAGAAATTGCCAAAAAACTGTACATTTCCGAAGGTACAGTCAAAAATCATGTCACCAATATGTTGAATCGGCTGAATTTACGCGATCGCACACAAGCTGCTATCCTAGCCAATAGTTTTTTGACATACTTAGAACAAGATATTTGAAATAAATAGCACGTAGTTTCTTTGATGTAGTCATTATCAGATTACAACCTTTTGTCTGCACCACATTTACATAAGTAGGTTGGTGTTGAAAATTGTCGTTATGGCAAGGCAAAAGGCAAGAGGCAAGAGGCAAGAGTGAAGAGGGTTTGGGCGATTTTACATTTCTTTACACAGTTTGGTTTTATTGTGTTCACCTACTTAGACATACTTGATAATGATAATATTGACAAAAATTAATACACAATACTCAAAACTTCCTATAGTTGACACTCTCAACAAAAACTAAAACAAAATACCCAAAATTGACACCGATTAAATCACCTCAAAAGCTTATGTCATATAAGTTACACAGCTTAAGATTACAAACAAAGCAATAATCTTAACTTGTATTAATAATAAGAAAAACTAAATTCCGTATTTTTTCGGTATCATCTTAGTTTTGACTGGTGCATAATTTAAATCACAAGGATACTAGAAAAGAGGCATCCATTTACACAGTTCCATTATTGTTTCTTTAAAATAAATGATACTGTACTACTACAAGTAAAAAGAGTTTGTTTAATTCCGTATTTACTTGATTTTCCTACCCACTTTCCCATTTAAAACAACGGAGAATAATCATCATGGCTATCAACTCAGAAAAACTCAGCATGGTTTTACAAAACTTTGTTAGTGCTACTACTGATGTACAGGGAGCAGCACTTGTTACTCCCGATGGACTCCCTTTAGCAGCAAGCTTGCCAGGTGGAATGGATGAAGAAAGGGTATCAGCCATGTCCGCATCTATGTTATCCTTAGGCGAAAGAATTGGTATGGAATTAGCCAGAGGAACTATTGACCGAATCTTTGTAGAAGGCAATAAAGGCTTTGGTATCTTAACTGGTTGTGGTCAAGATGCCGTGCTTCTAGTTTTAGCCAGTGAAAGCGCTAAACAAGGATTACTAATGCTAGAAATCAAACGAGTTCTAGCAGAATTAAAGCTGATCCTCATGTAAATTACATCACCTTAGAGGTTAACTTATCCAGAGTTCCCCAATAGATAAATACTGCTGATTCTAGGGAACTTTTTACTTAATTGGATGTGTTTATTTTTGCAGTAAGTAGCTAGATTGGTCGTGTCAGCCTGAGTACGAGATAGTGCCAACCTTGCCAGAATTAAACAAGAAGAAAATAAAAATGTGAGCAACTGTAAACATTTTTGTATCGAAGGGTGATAAAGATGGAAATTATGCGCTTGGTTGTCACAGGAACTGTAGGGGCTGGTAAATCTACCTTTATTCGTTCCGTTAGTGAAATTGAAGTTGTAGATACAGATACCCGTGCAACTGATGAAACAGCATTGCTGAAGAAAAGAACCACTGTAGCCTTTGACTTCGGCAGATTGCAATTTGGTCCAGATATGGCATTGCACCTTTACGGAACACCTGGTCAAACTCGCTTTGACTTTATGTGGGACATTTTGATTAATAAAGCACACGCTTATATCGTACTCATCGCAGCCCATAGACCAAGAGAATTTCGTCAAGCACGGAATATTATCAACTTCATGCAAGCGAGAGTTAGTGTACCGATGATCATCGGTATCAGCCATACAGATTGTCCCGGAGCTTGGGCAGAGGAAGATATATACTTAGCAATTGGTTATGTAGATGAGCAGAATCGGCCTCCTTTAGTTAAGGTGAATCCTAACGAAAGAGACTCAGTAGCAGAAGCAGTAATTCACTTAGTACAGCACTTAATGGAAAGTTGTGCAGTTGAGAGTTAAGAGCTTTTTTGAAAGTACAAATTGGGATTTTGAGTTCTGGGTTTTAATAAATCTCTTCTTCATCAAGGAGGCTGATTATGTCTATTAATGGTAACTTTGCAGATTTTTCTTTGCCAGAACTGCTGCAATTTTTAGATCAAGGCAAAAAGACAGGTATACTTCATATTGAATTGTCATCTGACAAAAATCAAACTAACGCCAAGCAAATTTATTATATTTGGCTGCATCAAGGACGAGTTGTAGCTGCATCTGATCGTTTAGATCAACAAGGTTTAACATTGTTAATTGCTCAACGAGGATGGGTGAGTGAGCGGGTAATCTCTAGGGTGACTCACATTTCTGCCTGTTTTATTAATTCACCTTTGGGACTGTGCCTAAAATCCCAAGGTTTAATCCAACCAGAACAACTGAAACTATTGTTTAACTCTCAAGTTCTCCGTCCAGTCTGTGCCTTATTTCAAATTAAAGATGGTCAGTTCAAATTTGAACCAATTACAGCTTTACCATTGGGAGAAATGACAGGTTTGAGTATGTCCGCAACCGAAGTTATATTAATCGGATTGCGAGCATTACGAGACTGGAATGCCTTAGCTGAAAAACTACCAGATCCCACCTCTGGCTTATCAGGTCTAAGTTCAAAACAGCCCAAATTACAGCTAAATGCTCAAGAATGGCAAGTATGGGAATTTGCCAATGGTGAAGTTGCCCTAGCCAAAATCGCCGATCAACTTAATCTCGCCGTAGATACAGTATTGCAAATAGCTTTCCGTCTCATTGTGATTGGTTCAGCAGAAGAACATTTTATGGTTGCGGCTACTTCTATCTCCATGACCGAGGAAGTTTCTACTTACGAAATACCCATAGTTGCACCAGTTCCAGAACCGGCTCAAAAGCCAGCAGTTAGTCAATCATTTCTCAAAAATTTAGTCGGTTTTCTGCGGAGTAAAACTGCTTAATTAATCCTGTTACTGCTACTATCTTAATTTTGAGAAATTTATATACTCTATCTTTTACAGAGTAAAAACAGACATTAATTAAATCCAGATACGACTATCAATGAAGAGAATCCTTTAACTGAGAATTTGAATTATGTCATTACGCAAAGAACTAGGCGATTTTAATAGTATTGTCTGTTTTAAATCTGCTATTACAGGTATGGAAGAAGCTCTTGGGGAAAAAGCTACAGCTATTGCCCTAACTACAGCCGGTCGTACTAGGGGTAAAAAGTTAGCTGAAGATTTAGGTTTAGCAGTATCAACAAAAGGGCGTTGCTGAATTGGCGTATGATTTTTGGAGGTAGAGACGTTCCATGGAACGTCTCTACAAGAGTCTTGAACGTATGCAAAATTATTTTCATCCCTAAAATCAGCAACGCCTATCAACAAAAGTTAATTAAATCCACACCTAACTATTTTTAAGGATTCATTATGGCTATTGAACCTCGCGCTTTTTTGACCACCATGGAAACTCGGATTGGTCTGACAGCTGAAGATAAAAAGGTAATGCAAGCAAATACAGATTGGGGAACAGCAGTTGCTGAAGAAATGGCAAATCATTTTTATGCTTACCTGGGACGTGATGAAGAAATGAATGGTATTTTAAATGCCACTGAGGGACGAGTTCATCGGTTACACGCCACCTTTATTGACTGGTTTAATCAGATGTTCACAGGTATGGATAATTGGGGTGATGAATATGCAAAATGTCGTTGGCACATTGGCTTGGTTCATGTGAAAATTGGTATTGGTCCTCAGCACGTAGTTCCAGCAATGGCAGTTGTGGTTGATAAAGTCGGTAAAAAACTCAAAGCTGATGGTAAATCAGATGAATTAAAAGATGCCTTGGCTAAAGTTTGTATGATTGATTTAGCTTTTATTGAACAAGCTTATGTAGAAGTTTCTTCTGCTGCGGTACTTAAAGAAACTGGTTGGTCAGCAGCCTTATTCAGACGTTTGATTGCTACTGGTGCATCTGATATGTAATAGACATTTCCAGAAATCAATGTAGAGACGTTCCATGGAACGTCTCTACAAGGGTTATAGGATACGCATATTTAATTTCTGGAGATGAAATAGTAATACTAAGATACCGGACTTCTTAAAGAAGTCCGGTATCTGTCTATTTGATGTGATTCATCTATAATAGATATCACTTCTCACTGTTTACCTCTCATGCAAATTCCTCGTTTACATCCAGACACTATTGAAGAAGTTAAACTCCGGGCTGATATTGTTGATGTAGTCTCGGAGTATGTAGTCTTGCGGAAACGGGGTAAAGATTTTGTCGGGTTATGCCCTTTTCATGATGAGAAAAGTCCTAGTTTTACAGTTAGTCCCAATAAGCAAATGTATTATTGCTTTGGCTGTCAAGCTGCGGGTAATGCAATTAAATTTGTCATGGATTTGGGAAAACGCCAATTTGCAGATGTGGTACTAGATTTAGCAAAGCGTTATCAAGTCCCGGTTAAAACTTTAGAACCTGAACAAAGACAAGAATTACAACGGCAGATATCTTTACGTGATCAATTATATACTGTTCTCGCTTCTGCTGCTCAATTTTATCAACACACTTTAAGACAATCTCAAGGACAAAAAGCATTAGAGTATTTAGAAAAAACTCGTCAATTTCAACAAGGAACAATTCAACAATTTGGTTTAGGTTATGCTCCTGCGGGTTGGGAAACTCTTTACCGTTATTTGGTGGAAAGTAAACATTATCCGGTGCAATTGGTAGAACAAGCGGGATTAATTAAACCCCGGAAAGAAGGGGGCGGATATTATGATGTATTCCGCGATCGCCTAATGATTCCCATTCGTGATATCCAAGGGAGAGTAATTGCTTTTGGTGGCAGAACTTTAACAGAAGAACAACCGAAATATCTCAATTCTCCAGAAACAGAATTATTTAGTAAGGGGAAAACCCTATTTGCTTTAGATGAAGCGAAAGACGGTATTTCTAAAGTAGATCAAGCTGTGGTTGTCGAAGGGTATTTTGATGCGATCGCTCTCCATGCAGCCGGAATTAATAACGCCGTTGCTTCCCTTGGTACAGCCTTAAGTTTAGAACAAGTGCGGCTCTTATTACGTTACACAGAATCCAAACAATTAATCCTGAATTTCGATGCTGATAAAGCCGGAACAACCGCCACAGAAAGGGCAATTGGTGAAATTGCTAATTTGGCTTATACAGGGGAAGTCCAATTAAAAATTCTCAATTTACCCAATGGTAAAGATGCTGACGAATATCTACATAGTCATACCCCAGCAGATTATCAACAACTATTAACAAATGCGCCACTTTGGCTAGATTGGCAAATTCAAAATATTATTAAAAATCGAGATTTAAAACAAGCTACCGATTTTCAACAAGTCACCCAACAAATAGTTAAACTATTGCAGAATATAGTTAATAGTGATACACTTAATTATTATGTTTCCTACTGTGCAGAAATCCTGAGTTTAGGAGATACTAGACTCATACCTTTAAGAGTTGAAAATCTCTTAACTCAAATTAAACCTAGTAGTGTAAAATCCCTAAATTCGCGCACAAGTAAACCGCTGACTAAAACACCAAAGCTATCTTTAGTTAACACAGAACGCAGTTTACTAGAACGAGGCGAAGCATCATTATTAATAGTTTATCTTCATTCTTCCCAAGATCGGCAAATCATTATTGAAGATTTAGAAACCCGCAATTTAGAATTTAGTCTTTCTCATCATCGCTTTTTGTGGCAACAAATTGCCGAATTTCCATTAGATGAAATTGATTTAATTTCCAGTGTCCAAAATAAATATTTAGAATTATCAGAAGAATTGGAAATTGTTTCTCATCTATTTCATCTAAACGAAAAAATAAAACAGGAAATATTAGTTAATCCCCATCGTAATCCCTATATCATCCAAACAGCATTAGCTTGTATGGAGAGAGTATTTAGAGAAAAACGCTATTATTACTTTAGGGAACAATGGGAAAAAATAGATCCTCAAACCGAACCAGAAAAATCTAAATATTATGCTGAAGCCATGTATATAGAAAAAATCCATTTACACGACCTTGAGAAACAGCGACAATTTTCTATTACCGATTTAATTTAGTAGGTTGGGTTGACGCAAGGAAACCCAACATTTTCATGATTTTTCAAACATTCTCTAAGGGAGAATTAGCTTGTTGTTTTCTAATTGCACGAGCAATCAAAGGAGCTTTCTTTTCTAATCCTGTTAGGGTAAGATCACCATCAATATACAACTTATACCATTCTCGACGCTGACGAAGAACTCTTTCATCATCCTGTAAAGGTAATCTTTGTAAAGTAAATTCAGCCTTTTGGCGTTTCTCTTCTGGTACTGCATCAGTTATTACTAATTGTAGGGAAGGTAACAAAATTTCAAACCAATCATCTTCAACTTCAAACGGGTCAAGAATCTGGTTATCAAGAGTACCTTTACTACTATTAATCCAACCAGAAGCAAAACGGTAATTATTCCATTCATACGCTAAATGACGATGATTTTCACAAGATAGGAAATGGTCTACAGTACCAACAGGTTCATACATAACAGTATAACCACAAAGATTACCAAAACCATCAGCTAAATCACTTTTAAAATTTGACCAATAATCTTTTAGTCTTTTTTTATCTGGATTTTTTTCTAACCAATTATTACCTGGTTGTCGTGCTTTTGCATCAAAATTTTCTGGTTCTGGTGGAGGAATGAACTTCAACATATTTATTATAAATTTGATAACCTTGAATTTCTTTTTTCTGCTGTAACTATCCAACGTGGCCAAAATGGATCATGTCCTGGTAAAAGTCTTTGCAGTTCTTGATGAATTTGTGATTGTGTTCTCAAATGTTCAGGAAAAGTATTCATATTATCATTACGCATCCACGCTTCTGCTGCTTCAATTGCGGTTTCTGATTCTTGGGAACGTGCTTGTTTTAGTCCAAATATTTCTGATGTTAACCATCCTACAGTATCTCCTTGTTTAGTCCAGAACATTTCATTTAATTCAGCCTCTTTTCCTTGTAGTTCAAATAGAAATAATTTATCTTGTTCTTGATCAAATATTGGTTCTAATGAAGCCAGCACAAGGGGAGAATGAGTAGTAACTAAAGCTTGTATTGTGATATTTGATTTTAACTGATTGACTACTGATAAAATAGATGGTAAAATCGCTCTTTGCCAGCGAGGATGGAGATGAGACTCAATTTCATCTATTAATAAAACTATTTGATTCATTGGTTCTTGCTGCTTTAATTCAGAAGCTTTTTCGTGTTCATACCAAGTCCATACTAATAAATAAGCAAGTCCCAAAATCCGCTTCATTCCTGCTGATGCTTGGGTAATGGGAATATTACCATAAGGAAGATTAATTGTCGGAATATCACGCACATCATCAACAGATACTCGCGTTGGTTCTCCTATTTCTATCCATTCATCAGGATGAGGTGCAAGTTGTTTAATAACATTTGATAAAAGTTGAAATGGCGTTTTTTGGGGTTGATTTTGCCATGTTACCCAATCTTGAATAAGACCGTTAGAAATAACTTTTCCTTTTAATTTTAACCCATTCCAAAGTGTATCAGGGGTAAAATCATAGCCATCTTCATCGTTGCGAGCAGGATCAAAAATAGAGAAACTTCCATCAACGCGAACAAAAATAATTATTCCTTTTAATAAGGGAACACCATGAAAGGGAACATTTACATCTTGCCATTTTTGTTTAGAAAAATTAAATTTAAAGGAATAATTTTTTCCTTCATCATCATCTAGAGTGATAATTTGGGAGATAATTTCTGGAGGTGTTTCTGTATTTCTTTGCGGATAAGCAGGTTGTTCTACCCAGTTTCCAGTAAGTACCCACCAAGCAACATCTAGTAAGAAACTTTTACCTAATCCATTATCTCCAGTAAAGATATTGAGTCTATCAGCAAATTCAACATCAAATTGAGGAGATGGTCCTACAGACCTTAAATGAAGTTCTTTTAGCATTTAACTAATTCTCCAATGTATTTTGATTCACTTGCAACTAAATTTTAAATCTCACCAATAACCACAGTTTAACAAGGGGGTAACATATCAGATAAACGAATTTGCAAGTCAGGAAACTCTAAAGGTGAAACCGTTTCACTTTCCATAATAATTACCTGACTTTCATAACCGTTTTCAGTCGGGTTTCTGAAAATATGTAATTCACGTTTTACCACATCCAAAACCCAATAATCTTTAATTCCTGCCAAAGAATAAGCTTGAGCTTTAGTTTCACAATCTAATTTTAAACTACTATCTGCAACCTCAATAATTAAATAAACTTCCGATGGTGTAGGATGATGATCTGCATAGTCTAAAGGATGAATTTTCACAACGGAAATATCCGGTTCTGGTTCAGACCTATCATTCAATTTTACTGGGTCTTGAACACATATTAAAGCCCGATTTTTTAAACAATCTTGTAGTAATCTATCTATTCTTCCTACTGCTGAACGGTGCGCTGTTCCTTTTGCAATCATCCAAATAATCCTCCCTTCTAAAAGTTCCACCCGTTCATCTGGTGCAAAAATACCCGCTTCATTCATGCGGTGATATTCTTCCACAGTCCACAAGCGCAATTGTAGATTTGTTTCTGTACTTTGCATAGCGGCTTTTGAGGTTGACTAGATATAGTTTAAATATATTAGATCCCCGACTTCTTTGAGAAGTCGGGGATCTGAGAATGATAATATTTATGATTACTTCTGGGTGATATGTTTTAGCAACCCTTCACAAGCATCCATTAGTAAATCAATCACATGATTAAAGCCTTCAACTCCGCCATAATAGGGGTCTGGAACTTCCTTGAGGGTGTGTGTAGAGCAAAAATCACACATCAACCTAACTTTAGAATGATATTGCCCAGAAGGGTCAACAGCGAGGATATCATCATAATTATTACGATCCATTGCCAAAATCAAATCAAACTCTTGAAAGTCACGGATTTGAAATTGCCGAGCTTGTCCAATGAGTTTAAATCCTAACTTATTCTCTGCTGCGGCACTCATGCGTCGATCCGGTGCTGCACCAATGTGATAACCAGCAGTACCGGCAGAATCGCAAAGAATTGTATTATTTAACCTGGCTTGGTCAATGAGATGATTCATAATATTTTCAGCCGATGGCGATCGGCAAATATTACCAAGGCAGACAAACAGTAGCTTATAAGGCATAATATTTTGATTTAAGTTTTGTGTCAGTTGCCAGTTATTTTACACTACTGACCACTGACCGGGAATTTTAGATTTTAGATTTTAGATAAAAAAATTTGGTACGAGTTTCCATCCTTGAGAACGGGAAAATACTCGCTGCGCTGCGTACGCTTCGCTAACGTCAATCCCAAATCCAAAATTTTTGAGCTTCTACACTTTAGGTTGGAGTCAATCCAAAATCCAAAATCCAAAATCGTCAATCCAAAATTGAGTGACTAAGTAGTGAGACAGAATTAATTACACAATGTCATTGCGTTAGCGCAGCGTGGCGTTAGCCATATGGAACGAAGTGAAATGAAGCAATTGCCAGGGTTGTGATTGCTTCCCTTCGCTCGCAATGACTGTAAATATTTTTGTCCAATTACTTACATTCCAGGTAATTCCAGTCCACTGGTTAGATCTTCCATACGTTCTCGCATGGTTTCGGTGGACTTTTTATAGGCATCCTTCATCGCCGCCGCGACCAAATCAGAAAGCACTTCTGGACCTTCTGCTAAAGCAGATGGAGCAATTTCTACTCGTTTGGGTTCTTGGTTGCCACTGACGACGACTTTAACAAGTCCACCACCAGATTCTCCAAGAATCTCCATTTGCTCCAATTCTTCTTGCAGACGCTTTGCACCTTCTTGAACTTGTTGCGCTTTTTTAAATGCTTCGGCTAGTTCTTTCATTTTGCCTAAGCCAAAGCCAAATCCCTGTCCTTTTTCTGCCATAACTGGTTATCCGCTGTACGATTGTTTAGAAATCAAATTCAATTATAGATGCGATTAGTCATTGGTGATGGGTGATTGGTAATTGGTAATTGGTAATTGGTAATTTAATTACTCTTGCCTATTGCCTCTTGCCTATTGCCTCTTGCCTATATTTAACTGAAACTCACCCAACATTTTCACTTCTGGTTCTAGCCAAATTGACCAGCGTTCTTGCACCTCATTTTGAACATGACGAATAAGGGAGAAAATATCGCTGGCTTTAGCTCCTCCCCGATTGACGATAAAATTAGCATGAAGTTGGGCGACTTGCGCTCCTCCTAATTGATAACCCTTGAGTCCGGTTTGTTCAATTAACCAACCAGCAGAATAAGGTTTAGGATTTCTAAACACACTGCCACAACTAGGATAGCTGTAGGGTTGAGTGCTGAGTCGGTGTTTTTTATGTTCCTTAGTTCTAGCTGTCACTTGCACAGGATCTGCTCCTGGTTGCAGTTGGAAGGTGGCTTGAGTTACAATCCGCTTACGACCTTGGAGGAGTGAACTCCTGTATGTGTAACCTAATTCCTCCGGGGTGAGAGTTGCCAGAGTTCCATCTGGAGAAAGAACTTGAGCGCTAACCAACATATCTGCGATACAGCTATTGTGCGCTCCAGCATTCATTACCACTGCACCGCCCACAGTTCCAGGAATACCCACAGCCCATTCTAATCCTTCCCATCCTAAAGCGGCTGCGTCCCATGCTAGAGTCGGGATAGGTTCTCCGGCGGATACAGTTAATTGACCTGTAGTTGGGTCAAAGTTTTTAGACCGGAGATGACGAGTGGCGATGACTAGACCGGGTATGCCGCGATCGCTCACCAACAAATTAGAACCAGCACCCAATACTGTGATTGCTAAATTATTTTCTTTTGCGTACTCAATACTTACTTGTAACGCCTCTAAATCATAGGGAGAAACATAGCACTCAGCCTCTCCACCAACTCGATAAGAAGTAAACGCTGACAAAGAAGTATGGGTTTTTAAAGGACAATTCGTCCCTGGTAGATAAATTAATTTACTATTATCCACATCATCTTTTGTTTGCAGTTGTGGAGTGAAATTAGAAAATTCGCAGATTTTGCCAAATCCCTGGGAAGTTATCATTTTTAATTCAATTAGTGAATTTTTGACATTTGTTATTTATAGCAACAGACAAGATAGTGAGGACATCAATTAACTGTGAAACTCAGAAGACAACAGGGTTTTATTCCTGAATCGGTGAATCTTTGTTCATGGCAGTGAATTGATGACAACACTACTAGAGTGAAGTTCTTAGTCTAAGAAGTGGCGATCGCTGGTTCACTCATGATGGTAATCAGTTCCGGAATAGCCTGATTTAAGTTACCCGCACCTAAAAACAGTGCCAAATCCCCCGGACATAAGGTTTGCAGTAAAAACTCACTAACCAAAGATAAAGTTTGTTGATAAACTACTTCAGGATTGTGTTTACTAATCGCAGTAGCTAAATCCTGTCCACTCACTTGTCCTAAATCAGGTTCACCCGCACTGTAAATATCCGTCAGCACAACTAAATCAGCATGAGAAAAAGACTCAGCAAACTCTTCTAAAAACGTTAATGTCCGCGTGTAACGATGAGGTTGGAAGATAGCAACTACCCTCTGTCCTGGTCTAGCTTGAAGACGAGCAGCGGCTAAAGTAGCGCGAATTTCACTAGGATGATGGGCATAATCATCAATAAAAGTCACCCCAGCCGCCTCACCTCGGAACTCAAACCGTCGTCTTGCACCTTCAAATGTAGCAATACCTTGGGCAATTTCTCCAAATTCTAATCCCAAAACTCTACCCACAGCTACTGCTGCTAGAGAATTGCTGAGGTTATGATGACTCAATAGCTGTAAATTTAACAAACCCAAGGCTTTACCCTTTTCCCATACCAAAGCTGTTGTGCCATCAGCACGATAATCTATATTGGTAACGGTGTAATCAGCACCTTTATCTGGGTAAAGACTATAGGTAATGGTTGGTTTAAACCTATCACGCACTGTCTCACAATCAATGCTACCCACCAAAGTTTTGCAACCTTGAGCAAAGGTTTGGAAGGTATCAACCACCTCTTCCAATGTCTCATAGTGGTCAGGATGATCTAATTCAATATTAGTAATAATACCAATCTCTGGAGCGTGTTTTACCAGAGAACCATCGGACTCATCTGCCTCTGCTACTAAATAACGGCTTGCACCCATTCTAGCATTACCTTCCCAAGCCTTAACTTCACCACCGACCAAAATTGTCGGATCAAGCCCAGCTTGCAATAGCATATAGCCAATCATACTACTAGTAGTGGTCTTGCCATGAGTTCCTGCTACAGCGATACTGTAGTAATCAGCAATCAAAGCCGCGAGAACATCAGAACGATGCCAAATGGGGCAACCTAATTCTAGAGCCGCTTTATACTCCAAATTATTAGCATTAATAGCTGTAGAACAAATCACTTGGGGTAAAGCGGTTTTCACAGCAGACAACTTTTCTGGAGCAGTTAATGGTACGGTATTAGCCGTTACTTCTGACAGAAAAAATGCCAAATTATTGGCTTCTTGTTTACTGAAAATGTGAGCGCCCAGGGATTCTAAGTTGTGCGTAATATGGTTAGCACGTAAATCTGAACCGGATACTGGCAATTGGCGTTTAGTTAGAACATAAGCCAAAGCAGACATTCCAATCCCACCAATCCCAATGAAATGAAATGGTCTGCCACTAAAATCTATAGAATTACTCATTTTTATTTACCTCTTACACCACACCACACCAGAACCACATAAGACACGCGTATCATAACAGGATTTTGATTGTTACAGATCCTAACTATGCCATCCAAAATATTCATCCCTGCTGAATGATTAAATTTTGACTTTCGTTTTGCTCTGTGAGCCAGATTACCCCCCGGTCGAAAATTCTTGCTGTTTTTAATCTGCCCATAAGATTATTCTGAAAATTTCTGCTACATCGGGAAAGAAAATTGTGTAAATTTAAATACATTTTGTTATGATTGTTTTAGAACTAAGTAGCATGGGTTTAAAGACAGCAACTTGCATTACTTACTAAAAGCCTCTGTCGGAATTGACTACAATAGTACATTGGTAGTGAAATTATTGTTCAATTTATAAAAATCATCATTGGGAATAGGGAACAGGGAATTTTCTTCTTCTTTCTAACTCCTGACTCCGAACTCCGAACTCCGAACCCCGAACTCTGAACTCCTTTCTGTATTTTTTTGTTGATCTAAAACTTTCTGGTTATAAATGGCCACCCTCTTTGCGATATGATTGGGGTCAACGATATCAACTTATAGGCATAAATACAGAGGGCAAGACACTGTGATTAGAGTTGCAATTAACGGTTTCGGGCGCATTGGACGTAACTTTGCACGCTGCTGGGTGGGCAGAGAAAATAGCAATATCGAACTGGTCGGGATTAATGACACATCCGACCCTAGAACTAATGCTCACCTGCTTAGATATGACTCTATGCTAGGCAGGTTGAAAGGTGTAGATATTAGTGCTGATGATAACTCCATCACAATTAATGGAAATACAATTAAATGCGTATCTGATCGCAACCCAGATAACTTGCCCTGGAAAGAATGGGGAATTGACCTGATTATCGAATCAACAGGTGTTTTTACCAGCAAAGAAGGGGCAATGAGGCACGTAAATGCCGGGGCTAAAAAGGTTTTGATTACAGCCCCTGGTAAAAATGAAGATGGTACTTTTGTCGTCGGTGTAAATCATCATGATTATGACCACAACAAACATAACATCATCAGTAACGCTAGTTGTACAACCAACTGTTTAGCTCCTATTGCCAAGGTATTAGATGAAAAATTTGGTATCATTAAAGGCATAATGACCACTACCCACAGCTACACAGGTGATCAGCGTTTACTAGACGCTTCCCACCGTGATTTGCGTCGGGCTAGAGCAGCAGCTATCAACATTGTTCCCACTTCTACAGGTGCAGCAAAAGCAGTAGCTTTGGTACTTCCTCAGTTGAAGGGTAAGTTAAATGGTGTGGCTTTGCGTGTACCTACCCCTAACGTTTCTATGGTGGATTTTGTAGTGCAAACTGAAAAGCGCACTATTACCGAAGAAGTTAATCAAGCGCTGAAAGAGGCTGCTGAAGGTCCTCTCAAAGGCATTTTGGGTTACACCGAATTGGAACTTGTATCTTCTGACTATCAAGGTACAGATGAATCTTCTGTTGTTGATGCCAGCTTGACTATCGTTATGGGCAATGACATGGTGAAGGTTATGGCATGGTATGACAATGAGTGGGGTTATAGCCAACGTGTTCTTGATTTGGCGGAATTAGTAGCTGAAAAATGGGTTTAATTGTCCTTTGTCCTTTGTCCTTTGTTTGAAGACCACTGACTAACGGAATGGGCGCAGGCCCTGCGCCCCTACATGGGATGGGCGCAAGACCTACATGGGATGGGCGCAAGACCTGCGCCCCTACTGAGCAAAATGTTGAAATCCCTGGCTGAGGCTGAGAACTTGGTCGGGGATTTCTGCTTTTTCTTGGTGTAAAATCACGTTTGAGCCTGGGGTAATTGTGCCAATTATGGCTGCACTTGTGCCTAGTTTTTGCACTAATGCTAATGCTGGTTCGGGTGGTAAACACAGGACTAATTCAAAATCTTCGCCACCGTAGAGGACATATTCTAATGATTTTTCTGGTGTTAGCCACTCTTCAAAGGCTGATGGTAAGGGGATTTTACTAGATTCTATAACTGCACCGACTTGACTGGCTCGGCAAATTTGTAATACTGCGTCTACTAAACCGTCGCTACTATCCATGCCAGAGATAGGGAAAAGGCAGGGGGCAGGGGGCAGGGGGCAGGGGGAGGTGAGAATTTCTTTGAGTATGGGTAAGACATCTAAACGTGGCTTGGGGCGCTGGTGGGCGGTGATTAAGGCTGCCTTGGATGCTGTTTTGAGGTTGTAACCTATTTCGGGATTTAAGAGTAATTCTAAACCCGCACGGGACGCTCCATGTATACCTGTGATCACAATAGCATCTCCTACTTGGGCTGTGGAACGACGGATGATGAAATTGGGGTTGGCTTGACCAAAGGCGGTAATTGCTAAAGTGGTAATGGGCGATCGCACTATATCACCACCTACTATGGGAACATGATATTTTGATAAGCATTCTGTCATGCCCTGATATAGTCGCTCTACCCAATTTACAGTTACATCTCCAGGTAAACCTAATCCCACAGTTATGCCCATAGGAGTCGCCCCCATAGCTGCTAAGTCGGATAAATTAGCCGCCGCAGCCCGCCAACCAGCATCCTCTGGGGAGGTGGTAACATCACTAAAATGCACACCGTCAACGAGCATATCTGTGGTGACTATTAAAGATTGATTTGGTAAGGTTTCCAATACTGCGGCATCATCACCAATGATATCGGGTGGACAAAAGCGTTGTAATCTTTCTAAAAGACCTTGTTCACCAATATCTCGAACTCGTAGGGAAGATAAATCATTATTCATAATTAAATTTACTGATTACTTTACAGACTAAAATCAAAGTATCATCTAGGAGACTATTGAGATGGTTTCTACTGTTGGCATTACAGATACCATTAAAAGTTTGAGTGATTTACAAACTCGTTGTCACTTACACCAAGCAGAAGATGAAAACTTTTTTAACGAATGGTTGACAGACTTACCCCAACTTAATACACAAGAACAATCGGGTGTTACTCGCATTAAACAGCGTTATGATTATCATCGCATTGATGGTCTATTATTAGAAGGGACAATTAATCTTTTAGTCGTTTCACCACTTTTGGAACTTGCAGGTTTTCTAGATTCACCTTACCGAATTCGTTCACCCTATGGCATAAATTTAGAAATTGAAGAACCAGAAGAAACAATTCGTGGTTTTATTGATGTCCTAGTTGTACAGGAAAAACTTTGGATTTTTGTGGTTGAATCTAAACGAAATAGCATTCCAGTTGTCGCAGCAATACCGCAGTTATTAGCCTATATGTTAACTACTCCCCACCGGGATAAATCAGTATTTGGTATGGCTACAAATGGCGATGAATTTATATTTATTAAACTAGCTATCACAGACAATCCTGAATATGACGTATCACGCACATTTTCCCTATTTCCCCGCCGACATGAATTAGCTGAAGTGTTGCAAATTTTAAAACGATTAGGAGAAGCCTGTAGGGGCGCAGGGCCTGCGCCCTCTTAATTGTATTGCATCAAGCGCGATAACCCGTACAATGGTTGGTTATGCAAGTTTTTGTCAAAATTAGGGGATACTACAGATAGTTATTTTTTTTAGTTTACCAAATGAGTGACATCAAAAGACTGCTGGTATTGTTAGGGGTGTTAAAACTGAAAAAGATTTGGCAGAACTGATAGAACATATAGAAAACCTCAGAGAAAAGGTGAGTATATACAAGCATGAAAGCTATAAATATCGTTGGTCTACAGGTTTAGAAAAAAACGTTCTAGCTAAATTAAGGAAAATAATGGATACACTCAAGAACTAATTGAAAGACGTTATTTGATTTGTGAACACTGCAAGAGTCAGATCCCCGACTTCTTAAAGAAGTCGGGGATCTTTTTCTTCAATAATTAATTAAGCTGCTTGAGGCTGAACTAAATTTTCAATTCCTTTAACAACAGTTGCTGATTCAATTTTATCACCAGCTTTGAGTTTATCTAAAACCTCTCTACCTTCAGTCAAATAACCAAAAACAGCATAACGACCATCTAAAAGATTACGTCCTGCGGGAGTAAGTTCTGGTTCAAAAAGGAAAAAGAAAACTTGAGAAGAACCACCATTAGCTTCATTTTCTGGACGTGCCATAACTAAAGCACCAAAAGATGAAAAAGGCAAAACTGGCATATCTAAATAACGCCCAGCTTCTTCGAGAGTAATACCGTAGGTTGGTTCTTTTTCGCCCTTGACCAAAATTTCTAAAGGAACAGCCCGATATTTGCCAGTTTGAGGGTCAATAAAACCGACTTCCTTACCTACAGGATCTCCGGTTTGGAGAAAGTAAGATTCTTCCGAACGGGTGAACTCTAAACCGTTATAAAAACCTCTTTGTACCAAATCAACAAAGTTACCAGCAGTCACGGGAGCGCTATAGCCATCTACAACTACAGTCAAATCACCTTTATTAGTTTTGAAAGCAATCCTAGCGCGTCCTTTGAGTTGAGGTAAGTTACTATACTCAGCCGGGACTTCAAAGGGGAATTCCTTCACCATTGATTCTTCTAACAAGCTGACAAGATTGAGTAATTTAGCTCTACCGTCAAGAATGGGTTCTTTTCGTTTAGTTTTAACCACTTCTTGCAGTTCTATGATGCCAGATTTCAATTCAGTCATCCAAGCTTCGGCTTGAGGTTGGCGTTCTTCCGGAACGCTTGCTAATATTTGGGAAGGTTTATCGAGTATCCGCAATGCCTGCTTGAGGTCATTATTAACTGCACCCCATCGTTTATTTGCCCGCAGTTGGTTAGAAATATCCTCTAAACTGGCTTGCAGTTTACGGACAGGTTGATTATCTATTGGCAGTGCATAGCGCAACAAAGCCTTACCTTCGGTAATTGCGTTTCCTGCTGGTAAGCCGGCGTTACTAGCGGGAGTCCACCCAGCCGTACTTGTGCCTAAAAATATTGTTAATAGCAATATTACCTTTAGGCTGTTCTTCACCCAGGACTTAAATAAGTTCAACATGAAATTTCCCTTTCTTCAGCATCAAAGTGTTGACTGGAAGTAACTTATTGATTATCTTCCCACATTGGGGGACTGGGGATTGAAGAGGCAGGGGAAGTAGGGGAAGTAGGGGAAGTAGGGGAAGTAGGGGAAGTAGGGGAAGTAGGGGAAGAAATATTAATTTTGCCTGTTCCCTGTTCCCTGTTCCCTCTTCCCTGACAAATAACAACTGACAAATAACAACTAACCAATTATGACGCTGGAAGGGTACAATAAATGCCGATTGTCTTGCAAAATTTGAAAGTTTCATGATCTCTAGTAACGACTTTCGACCTGGTGTTTCAATTGTATTAGATGGTTCGGTTTGGCGCGTGATAGATTTCCTTCACGTTAAGCCAGGCAAGGGTTCTGCCTTCGTGCGGACAACACTGAAAAACGTCCAAAGTGGGAAACAGTTAGAAAAAACTTTTCGGGCTGGAGAAAGCGTTCCCCAGGCAACTTTGGAAAAAGTGACGATGCAACATACCTATAAAGAGGGCAATGAGTTTATCTTTATGGATATGGAAACCTATGAGGAAGGTAGATTAACTTCAGCGCAAATTGGCGATCGCGTCAAGTACCTCAAAGATGGTATGGAAGTTAACGTGATTCGCTGGGGCGAACAAGTCCTAGAAGTAGAACTTCCTAATTCTGTAGTTTTGGAAATTGTGCAAACAGATCCCGGTGTCAAAGGTGATACTGCTACAGGTGGTACTAAACCCGCAATCCTGGAAACTGGGGCAACTATCATGGTTCCTTTGTTTATTGCCCAAGGGGAACGGATTAAGATTGATACCAGAGAAGATAAGTATTTAGGCAGGGAATAATTTTCCTCTTTTTTTGATACCAATTTGGAATAGTGAGGAATAGAGCAGGAGTCAGCAATTAGGAGTCAGCGTCAGGGGTAAAACCCTGTGGTGGCATAAGTTTAATTCATGTCAATTGAGTTCTTAATTACCTGGAAAGTTGCCATAAAATCCCAAATCTAAAATCGTTCGACTGAGCGAAGTCGACTGAGCGAAGTCGAAGTCCAAAATCTAAAATTGGTGCTAATGATTTCAATCCCTTTTTTATAGAGGGATTAAATCCCTGCCTTACTTAGAATTTTAATTTAACAGTTAGGTCGAGGTAAAATAATTGTGACATTAGACTTTAATGAAATCCGTCAGCTATTAGTAACTATTGCCCAAACAGATATTGCGGAAGTTACCCTCAAAAATAATGAATTTGAGCTAACAGTCCGAAAAGCTGTCAGTTTTAGCAATAATGCTCCAGGAACAGTTAATGGTGTGGTGAGTGCTGGTGTAACCCAGTTAGTATCTACAGCCTTACCAAGTTCCACTGAGGGGGCTGTAACCAATAAAGTTGTTGATAATTCAGTCGCACAACCTCCTCATTCTTCTTCACCAATTAATCAAAAATTAGTTGAAGTACCATCACCAATGGTAGGGACATTTTACCGTTCCCCAGCCCCAGGAGAAGCAGCGTTTGTGGAGGTAGGCGATCGCGTCAAAGCTGGTCAAAGTGTCTGTATCATTGAAGCTATGAAGCTAATGAACGAAATTGAAGCCGAAGTCTCTGGACAGGTGATGGAAATTTTAGTTCAAAATGGTGAACCAGTAGAATATGGTCAGCCTTTAATGAGAATTAACCCTGATTAAGTATTAAATGGGGAAGTCGGGGAAGTAGGGGGAGTAGGG
>NZ_LJOU01000021.1:0-61090 GCF_001672085.1 Anabaena sp. AL93
CTCAGTTATCCCAGTTTCAGGCACTGCCTTAAATATTTGGGTTCTTGCCCTGATTTCGTTGGCCCTGGCGGGCGAAATCATATCTGACAAGCGTAACTTTCCGAGAGTCCCTCGGTAGCTTTTTATGTCTTTAGTGACAATATAGTTGTATCACGAATATGGATTAAAATCAATGCAGGATTTATCCTGCCTCTAGTACAAAACGGCGTAAATAAACCAACCATTCTAAATCCTCCAAAAGCCTATACTGTCTTCATTTTGACTTTTGACTTTTGACTTTTGACTTCCGCCTTGCGGTAATCCCTTGTCTAAAGCCCAAATGTGGCTTCCTGAGTCACCCACATTTTCAAGGGTTTTCGGCGTTCTTCCTTATAAATCGGTAAATTATTGATTAAATAGTAATTGCTGAACAGTGATGGCTGAATGCTTATTTCTTAATAACAGTGAAATCTGCATCTACAAATTTTATAAATTATGAATAGCAAAATTTTACTATCTTTGATTGCTGCCACCTTTTTATCTAGCAATTACGCCGTCGCCGAAGTCCATTTATCCAAACCCAAAGTTGCCGAAAAAAAACCTATTGTTCCCGCAGTAATACAGCCCAAATGGCGAACATTTACATCCCCTGATGGATATTTCACCGTATTAATGCCAGGAATGCCCAAGCGAAAAACCCAAATCCAAAAAACCTACATGGGAAAAATAAAATTAGAAATATTTTTAATCCAACCACCGCAACAAGAAGCTGCATATATAGTCACATACAATGAATTTCCTGATAGCTATGTCCAGATGACTAACCCCCAAACAATCATGGATCAAGCCCAATATGTAGAACTAACAACCACCAAAAGTAGATTACTAAATCAGCGCAATATTCGCAGTTCTAACTTTCATCCCGGCAAAGAAATTGAATATGTTAATGCTATCGGTAAAATTACTAAAACCAGAATGTTTGTTGCTCATGGTAGATTATATAAAGTTATGGCTATCGTCTCCAAAAAACAGCATGAAACTTTAAATAAAACTATTACAGGCTATTTAAATTCCTTCAGCTTAGTTGTTAAACCTTAATTGAGAATGAGTAATATCGGTGAAATATTCAGGAGTCCGAAAAAATGATCATCACTGAAATGCCAACGCAATTACTAACTAACACTTGGATAACAGCAACTTGGGATGAATATATTCAGGTTATTGAAAATTATCCTGATCAAAAAGCCAAAGGCTATTATCACAATGGAAAAATGAGGATAGAAATGCCACCAATCGGAAATGATCATGCCAGTGACCATAGTATGATTATTTTTGCTGTTAACCTATTTGCGACTATTAAAGGAATTAAATTTAATAGCAAAGATAATTGTACATACAGAAAAATCGGATTTCAAGAAGTCCAACCAGATGTTTCTTATTACATTGCTGAAAAAGCAAATGCTATTCCCTATGGAACTTCCATTGTTAATTTAGATATTTATCCCATACCAGATTTAGTAATTGAAGTTGCGAGTAGTTCCCTAGCTGATGATAAAGGGGAAAAACGCCTGATGTATGAAGATTTAGGTGTAGCCGAATACTGGGTACTTGATGTGCAGAATGTCCAAGTTATCCCTTTTATGATTGAAAATGGTGGCAGTAAAAGAATTAGTGAATCTCAAGTATTACCAGGGTTACAAATTTCTTTACTAAACGAAGCATTAAGAAAAACTCGACAAATGGATCATAGTCAAGTTTGTGCTTGGTTGTTAAGCCAATTTCAGCAATAAGCGACACGAGCAGTTCGACAAGCTCACTGACCACGGTTTTAACCGCAGTGGTATTTCATGCTAAAATGAGGTTGTGAGTAAGAAAACCAGATTGCTATATAATATTTATAGTCAGTAGGACGGACAGAAATAACAATGTCAGAAAAAACTTTCGATATTGCTTACTTATCAGATAATTTACTTGATTTATTATCAGATATCCAAAATCATGTGGAAATTACGCTAACTCGTCAGGGAGTTCCCTGGGCAAAAGTTTTGCCTCTGTCTCAAGCAGAACCTACAATTGAAAAAGCGGGTTTAAATCATAGTTCGATAGTGATGAGTAATGAAGGTACTTTAGAACCAAGGGTTGCAGGTTTTTGGCAAGGACAGGTTAAGATTTCTGATAATTTTGATGACACTTCAGAAGAAGTAATTGCTGCTTTTTATGGAGAAGAACAATGAGTTTTCTGCTAGATACTCATATTCTGTTATGGTTTTTAGAAAATGATTCTAAGTTGTCAAATCAGGTACGAGAAGTAATTATTAATCGTGAGAATTTAATTGTTGTTAGTGCTATTAGTGCTTGGGAAATTTCTATTAAACAGTCTTTAGGAAAGTTAATAGCTCAGGCTTTGGTAGAAGGGCTAACCATAATTACGGTAGATCAAAAGTTTAAATTTTATGATGTCCCGTTGTTAATAACTGAATCATAAATTAGTTGTGCAAAATAGATTATCTATATTCGACCTCTCCCATAATTGTTTCTGTGGTGTGATAAGCAGGTTTGCTTTTTATGTATTTTTGTTGTTAATCGGCTGGATTATTATATATACTCAAAACGGGTAGAAGCTGGGCTTTTTTATCATACAAAGAACAAGGTTCAAAGCCTCTCCAATTATAAAAGCTGCTCCTTTTCCCTCCCTTGTAGGGGAGGGTCAGGGAGGGGTGCGGGGAGAGGTTTACCAGAGGGGTTTCCTATTTGTGAGCAGAGTATTAATAATTTTGGTGATTATGGCAGGACATAGTAAATGGGCAAATATTAAACGTCAAAAAGCCGTAGTAGATGCAAAAAGGGGAAGTATATTTACCCAACTATCACGGGCAATAATTGTGGCTGCGAGAAACGGTGTACCAGATCCAGCAGGTAATTTTCAACTACGGACAGCCATTGATAAAGCCAAAGCAGCGGGGATTCCCAATGATAATATTGATAGAGCCGTTGCTAAAGGTGCAGGTACTTTCAGTGATCACAGCATCCTTGAAGAAATTCGCTACGAAGGTTACGGTCCCGGTGGTGTCGCCATTTTAATTGAAGCCCTCACAGATAACCGGAATCGAACTGCGGCAGATTTGCGCGTCTCTTTTAGCAAAAATGGCGGAAACTTGGGAGAAACAGGTTGTGTAAGTTGGATGTTTTCCCAAAAAGGAGTTTGTGTCGTCGAAGGTGTAATTGATGAAGACAAGCTTTTAGAAGCTTCCTTAGAAGGAAATGCCGAATCTTATGAAATCATGGCAGAGGAAACAGTTGAGGTATTTACAGAAATAGCAAATTTGGAGAAACTCAGCCAAACCTTAAAAGCAAAAGGTTTTAAAGTCACAGATATAGAATTGCGTTGGCTTCCTGGTAATCAAGTAGAAGTTACAGATGCAGATCAAGCTAAATCTCTCCTCAAATTAATTGATACTCTAGAAGGGTTAGATGATGTCCAAAGTGTGACAGCTAATTTTGAAATGGCAGATGGTTTAATGGAACTTAGTATAATCTAGCACTAAATCAATAAAAAGGCTTGGTAAATCGCCAAGCCCATATATACCAAGTGTTTACTATAGTCGCTTAATGTACCTGAATTAATGCTGAAATTCATCTATCTATGGTAGTGTATCAATAACCCCCTGTGGTTGCCCTAAATACCGGGGTAGGCACAAGGCCTACCCCTACATTAAATCTAAACTCAAGTTGACACTCTCAGCGGCTTTAGCCACTGAGCTTTACCCTTACCGGATATTCCTGTAAAATACATTTGTGACTATATCTGAGCAAATCTTACCACTGTATAAAAACCCAGAACGGTTAGAAAATCGGCTGGGAGAAATTCCCCCAGAACCGGGGGTTTATTTGTTGCGGGATGGCAGCGATCGCCTAATATATATAGGTAAATCTCGTAAATTGCGTTCTCGTGTCCGTTCCTATTTCCGCGACTCCACCAACAAGACGGAACGGATTAACACAATGGTTAAATTAGTGACAGAAATTGAATTCATTGTCACTGATACCGAAGCCGAAGCATTAGCCCTAGAAGCCAATTTAATTAAACAGCATCAGCCATATTTTAACGTCTTACTCAAAGATGATAAAAAATATCCTTATCTGTGCATTACTTGGTCAGATGAATATCCGCGCATTTTCATTACCCGCAAACGTCAATTAGGAAAAGCCAAAGATAAATATTACGGTCCTTATACAGATTCCGGTTTATTACGAGAAATTGTCCATTTGTGTAAAAAGATTTTTCCTTTACGACAAAGACCACAACCTTTATTTAAAGATCGTCCCTGTTTAAATTATGATATTGGTCGTTGTCCTGGTGTTTGTCAAAAATTAGTTTCCCCGGTTGAATATGCAAAAATTGTCCAAAAAGTAGCGATGGTTTTTCAAGGCAGAACTCAGGAACTAATTGATATTTTAACAGCACAAATGGAAACAGCCGCAGCAGAATTGAATTTTGAAACTGCGGCAAAAATTCGTGATCAAATTGGAGCATTAAAATCCCTCCATGCTGCTCAAAAAGTATCCTTACCTGATGATACAGTATCACGAGATGCGATCGCTTTAGCCGCCGATGATCAACACGCCTACATTCAATTATTCCAAATTCGCGCCGGTCAATTAGTGGGACGCTTGGCTTTTGTTGCTGACTCCCACCCTGAACCGGGAGCAATTTTACAACGAGTTTTAGAGGAACATTATCAAACAGCAGAAAGTGTAGAAATTCCCAGCGAAGTCTTAGTACAGCATGATTTACCAGATAGTGAAATTTTGTCCGCTATTCTAACAGAACGCAAAGGTAGAAAAGTGACAATTTTCAATCCTTTGCGACAAAGTAAGGCAGAATTAATAGAAATGGTCGAAAAAAATGCCCAATATGAATTACAAAGAATGCAAAAATTGGGTGATAGTAATTTGCAAGCAACCCAAGATTTAGCCGCTATTCTCGACTTACCAGATTTACCCAAACGCATTGAAGGATATGATATTTCTCATATTCAAGGAACTAATGCAGTAGGTTCTCAAGTCGTATTTATTGATGGTTTACCAGCCAAACAATATTACCGACATTATAAAATTAAAAATCCTGATATCACAATTGGTCATTCCGATGATTTTGCCAGTTTAGCAGAAGTTATTAAGAGAAGATTTCGTAAATATATTGAAGATCCGAAATTAGCAAGATTAGGTAATACTGACTGGCCTGATTTAATTATGATTGATGGTGGTAAAGGTCAACTATCTGCCGTTGTGGGGATTTTAACGGAAATGAATCTATTCGCAGATTTGCGGGTTCTCAGTTTAGCCAAAAAACGAGAAGAAATCTTTTTACCCCACTCATCAAAACCTTTAGAAACAGACTCAGAACAACCAGGAGTCCAGTTATTACGAAGATTGCGAGATGAAGCTCATAGATTTGCTGTCAGTTTTCATCGTCAACAAAGAAGTGATAAACTAAAGCGATCGCATTTAGATGAAATTCCCGGTTTAGGACAAAATCGGCAAAAGTTGTTATTAGCGCATTTTCGCTCTCTTGATTATATTCGTCAA
Source organism: Anabaena sp. AL93 (assembly GCF_001672085.1). Lineage (NCBI taxonomy): Bacteria > Bacillati > Cyanobacteriota > Cyanophyceae > Nostocales > Nostocaceae > Anabaena > Anabaena sp. AL93. Next base: position 5,569 of record NZ_LJOU01000021.1, read on the forward strand.
GCTACAACTACACAATTAACTGAAGTTCCCGGAATTGGTTCACGGTTAGCGCAAGATATTTATGATTATTTCCATCCTGTTTAAATATATTTTTTCAGAGATACGAACCACAGAGGACACAGAGGACACAGAGGTAAAACAATTTCTTAATCAATACCTTCTCCATTTTTTGTAGGTCGGGTTAAGCGACAGCGCAACCCGACGCATTTGTTGGGTTATGGCTATGGCTCCTACGTCGCCACGCAAGCTATCGCCACACTTCGTGAACGTACCTCAACCTAGAGGTATTGTTAATTGAATTGTATTGGTTCTTGACTTCTGCTGTATTATTAACCAAATTTGTAAATACCATAGTGTTACCAGATGAAAATCAGTCTCTGTATGATTGTAAAAAATGAAGAAACTAGCTTACCAAAATGTCTAGGAAGTGTTAATAATTTTGTTGATGAAATTGTAGTTCTTGATACGGGTTCAACTGACAAAACCCCACAAATTGCTCAACAATTTGGGGCTAAAGTGTATTATTTCCCCTGGAATAATAACTTTAGTTCGGCTCGAAATGAAGCTTTAAAATATGTGACAGGTGATTGGATTTTAGTTTTAGATGCTGATGAAACTTTGACAGATGAAATTATCCCCTTACTTAAAACAGTTATTAGCAAAGAAGAATATTTGGTAATTAATTTAGTACGTCAAGAAGTCGGTTCAACACAATCACCTTATTCTCTGGTTTCTCGACTATTTCGTTATCATCCTAATATATCTTTTGATCGCCCTTATCATGCTTTAATTGATGATAGTGTCACCGCAATTCTCACTCAAGAACCACATTGGCAAATTGGTTATTTACCAGGAGTAGCAATTCTCCATACAGGTTATCAAAAAGCTGTAATTAATGAACAGAATAAATATGCTAAAGCCGCAGCCGCAATGGAAGAGTTTTTTGCCAGTCACCCCAATGATGCTTATGTATGCAGTAAATTGGGAGCTTTGTATATGCAAATGGGGAAAATTGATGCGGGTATGGAGTTATTAAATCGAGGATTAAATCAATTAATTGGTAATCAGGTTAATGAAGAAAAAAAAACGTTAAGTAAATTTAAACATTCGCAGTCACAGAAATTTGCAGTTGATTTTGATGAAGATATAAATTACGATATTTTATATGAATTACATTACCATTTAGGAATTGCCTACACGAATTTACAAAATTTATCCCCAGCTATTTCTCATTATCAAGCTGCGGTGAAATTGCCTATCTATCCCCTTTTGAAATTAGGAGGATATAATAATTTAGGAAATTTACTCAAAAATGTAGGAGATTTACCAGCAGCAAAAATTGCTTATGAAACAGCCATAAAAATTGATCCTAATTTTGTAACAGGTTATTATAATTTAGGCATGGTATGCAAAGCAATGAGGTTATTTAGTGAAGCTATTGATGCCTATAATAATGCCATTAATTTGAATCCTGATTATGCAGAAGCTTATCAAAATTTAGGGGTTGTACTCTTGAAAATTGGCGATGTTCAAGGTAGTTTAGAAGCTTTTGAATATGCCATTTCTCTCCATGAATTAAACAACCCTGAAGAAGCAAAACGACTTTATCAAGGTTTAAAGGAAATGGGTTTGATTTGATTTTAGGTTACTTTTTTAACAAATAGAACCCGATCATTTCTTTCATAGATTTTATACCAAATTCTATCTTTATCATTAACTTGATATATTTCTTGGGTATTGATAATCTCTTGATTATCAATGTTTCTAAATTCATATTTACCAACTTTTTTAATTTCTTTATCTGGCTGAATTTCCAGATGATTAATTAACTTTGGATCATATTTTGCATAAAATAGATAATAGATATATGGCTGATTTATTTGATTATCAATGACTATTTTATTAAATCTATCCTGATTAATAATTACATAATTCATGAAATCCTTAATTCCATATTGGAACATTTCTCTAGTCAGGGTTTGTTGAGGATATCTATGAAAATAAACATAACTAAAACTAGGAATATTCATTATTCCTAGAAAGATCACAATCACAATCAACTTCTTTTTTAGTTGGATATCTTTTATGGAATCAACTATTATTTTTAACCCAAAAATCACAAATATAATAGTTAAAGGTAATCCATGAATCATTCTTAATGTATGGTAATATGTTTCTGTTAAACTGGCAGGAATTGGGGCAATAAAAAGCCATGCAAGTAATAATAAGATGATCTGACGATGTGGATAAGTTAAACTATCTTTCTTAAAAGCTAGAGTAAAACATCCCAGAATTCCTATATAAAAAAATACTGATAGAAAATCATAATTAGCACCAAAGCCGGGAACTCTCTGCATAACATTAGAATCACTAATACCAAAGTTAAACTCTGGTGAAAAATAGCTCAAATATCTTAATAAAAATTTCCCAAAAATAATAAATATATTTTCTTCTTGACCAAAAATTGAAACAATCTTAAACCTACCGTTGTATCTATCAGGATCAGCAAAAGTTAATAAATATATTGGCGATACAAAAATGATATAACTTAATAAAAATATGGTTATTTTAGTGATATTCTTACGCAAGAAAATTATCATTAATGCTATTAATAGAAGTGGCACAAATAATTTTTGACTTGGGTAAGAATAGGTTAGTATTCCTGCACAAATGGATGCTATAATTAACCTATAAGATTGTTTTGGATTGTTTTTAACAGCCCATAAAAATACTGTCATAAATAACAGCATAAAAAATGGCACAATGCTGGGAGGAATAGCCCATCTGGAAAGGGTGATATGCCAGGGTATAATTGCCAGAAGAAAAGCAGCTATTAAGGCTAATTTTTTATCATTAAGAACTTGTAGACTAAATAAGTATATGAGAACGACCGTACCCACTCCTAATAAGGCAACAGGTAAGCGGATCGAAAATTCTGATAATCCGAATAATTGTACAAAAGGAATTGTGATATAAGTGATAACAGGTGATACCCAATCACCAAAAGATTCCAACATAATTGGCAGAAAATTCCCATGATGATCCCGCATGGTAGCAATTAGGGAGTATGCGTCATAACCATTTATGGCTTCATCTTGATTTAAGGCAATAGGATTATTAGCAAGATTATATATTCTCAGTAATAGAGAAATCGCAATTATTAACACCGAATAGACATTATTCATATTGAGAATGCACCCTAAAAAAAGTCACTGATACCGAAAACTCAAAACTTTTAAGTCTTGAGTTTCGGGAATTAGAAATTATGCTAAATCCGAGAACGGACGAATTTCTCTAATCTATCCATTCCCTTTTCAATTGTCGTCATATCAGTAGCGTAGGAAAGACGAATATTTTTATCAGCGCCGAAAGCAACACCGGGAATAAGTGCAACTTGATGTTCTGCTAATAAAGCATCACAAAATTCCAGGGATTTCAAGCCGGTTTTGCTGATATCAGGGAAGAGGTAAAATGCACCGTCTGGTTTAGCGGTACTCAAACCCGGAATAGCTTTGAGTCTTTCAAACATTACCTGACGACGTTTAGCGAAAGCTTGACGCATTTCCTCTACACAGTCTTGGGAACTTTCTAAAGCGGCGATCGCTCCATATTGAGCAAAAGTACACACATTTGATGTACTATGTCCTTGGATATTGCTGGCGGCTTTGATAATTTCCACAGGTCCAGCTAAATAACCCAAACGCCAACCGGTCATGGAGTAACCTTTAGCGAAACCGTTACTAATTAAGGTGCGAGAAAAGATTTCCTCACCTAAAGAACCTATGCTGATATGTTCTACACCATCATAGAGAATCTTTTCATAAATCTCGTCAGATACAACATAGATATCTGCATCAACTATTACCTGCGCCAAGGCTTTGATTTCCCCCGGCGTGTAGACCATTCCCGTGGGGTTAGAAGGGGAATTAAGGACAAACAACTTTGTTTTTGGGGTAATAGCTTTTTTTAGCTGTTCTGGGGTGATTTTGTAGCCAGTGGAAGCATCTGTTTCCACAATCACCGACTTACCACCAACTAATGTCACCATTTCGGGATAACTTAACCAGTAGGGTGAAGAAATAATCACCTCATCACCTGGGTCAATAAGTGCCACAATCAAATTATACAGAGAATGCTTACCGCCATTGGTGACAAGGACATTCTCTGACTTATAATTAAGACCATTATCATTTTTCAGCTTGTGTGCGATCGCTTCCCGTAATTTTGGTTCACCAGCGGCTGGACCATACTTGGTTTTACCTTCATCCAAAGCCTTTGCGGCTGCGGCTTTGATATGCGCTGGGGTATCAAAATCCGGTTCACCCGCGCTAAAACTACAAACATCTATCCCCTCGGCTTTCATAGCCTTAGCTTTAGCTGCGATGGCTAAAGTGATGGAGGGTGTTACCTGACTTACTCTTGCTGCCAGCTTCATTCTACTTTAATTTCGCCAATATCCTTTCTATCTAAGGATATCCCAGAATCATATCCGAGATTTGCCCTTTCTAAATTCTTTTCTCTCCCAGATGGGGACAATTTAATTTACTTCAAGACTTGACAAGACGAAAATTTTGGTTTACACTTATGTTAAGATTAGAAATCTGTGCGCGCATATATATACTAAACATGGGTGAGATTTAAACTTTTGCCAAATGACAAAGAACCCAGATGCGTAGTAGGGGTAAAGCAAAAGCTGATATGTGTCAACTTAAGCTCAAATCCCTACCACATCTCGTTCCTAGTCAGAGACTAGGAATGCAGTTGATGAGGCTCTGCCTCTAATATCATTGAAGGCAGAGCCTTCTAGAATTCATTCCCAGTCAGAGACTGGGAATGAGACGACTTGAGGTTTTTCGTAATTTTGTAAAAGTCCATGTCTGAACCGTGTTTAGCTTAAACAGTAGAAGCCTCTCACCTACCCGATAGGGAAGTGATGAGATGAATACAATACGCGCGAGTCAGGAATTGCCCAACGAACAAAATTAAGCGCAGCTTAATCAGTGTTGTTGGGCGATGTTAGCGAAGCGGCACGAAGTGCGGAATGAACACTTTCTTGATTTTTTTTCAAATATTTGATATAATTTTCAACACTAGGTGTAACTCAATTAAATGTACCAAAAGCAGCCTATCAAAATAAAAGCTAATTGTTTGGCTTAACCAAAGAACCGTGGGACACACGGTCTTAAAGCTCAGTTAATGTCTTCATAGAAGAGTCGCGCTCGTTGCCCACACTCACCTGAAAGGGAGTGTGTGGAGTATGTCACTAAGTAGGTTGGTGTTGAAAATTGTCGTTATGGCAAGGCAAAAGGCAAAAGGCAAGAGGCAAGAGTGAAGAGGGTTTGGGCGATTTTACATTTCTTTACACAGTTTGGTTTTATTGTGTTCACCTACTTATAGTAAATTTTTGGATTGTCGGAATCAGGATATCTGGTTACTGAGCGAAGTAGAAGTACAGGATTAAAGGATATACAAGATTATGATATTATCATTACCTGAATATCCTGGAAATCCTGATTCAGACAAATAAAAATCACCAACCCCCCACCAAACATCATCCAATAACATCCTGTAAATCCTGAATATCCTGGAAATCCTGATTCAAACAAATAAAAATCACCAACCCCCCACCAAACATCATCCAATAACATCCTGTAAATCCTGAATATCCTGGAAATCCTGATTCAAACAAATAAAAATCACCAACCCCCCACCAAACATCATCCAATAACATCCTGTAAATCCTGAATATCCTGGAAATCCTGATTCAGACAAATAAGAATCACCAACCCCCCACCAAACATCATCCAATAACATCCTGAATATCCCGATTCAAACAAATAAAAATCACCAACTCTTAAAGTAATTTCTCTCCCCGGCGGTAAATTTCCTGGGCGTAGTCTGTCCAAATACCTTGCCCCCAATAACGAAAACAGCTAGTTTGTAATAAGAGATTATGTAATAGTAGTTGGCGGTAGTGACTGTCTTGAGTCAAATTTACACTGGATTGCTCTGATAATAAATCGTCGAATTTCTCATGAAATAAATTGCTCAATTTGTACATGGGAGATAAAACATTTTCGTATCCTTGCACCCAACTAATATGATTAGTCCATGATGCCCCATCAATATGAAAATTGGGGTGTTTTTTTTTCAGTTCTTGAATCGCATTTTCTACAACATCTGGTTGATAATTATCTTCGGCAATTTGCGCCCAGATTTGATGTTGCCCACTTGCTTGACAAATAGGAAAGTCTTCGGGTTGACAACCTGCTGCTGCCAATAATTCTAAATATTCTGTACCGCAAACACCAACAACACCAGTTTTACCTCCCCCATTTTGCACCATATCCCCCCAAGCTCGTTGAAAACCGCCGGGAAATTCGTTCATCATTACACCACCATTTTCACCATCACCTATTTGACTAACTATGGGGGGTACAACAACATCACCTAATTTTTGTTTAGTTAAAGTTTTGGCTTCATAGTATGGCTGCATTTGGGCAACTAATTTAGTATCTGAACCTTGGGTTTTAATCAATGCAGTAATACTAATTTCTTCTCCGTAGGAATTGCGAGCTATTAACCGATGGGGTAAATGTTTAGAATTTAAAGGCTGACCATTAATTGTTTCTACAGTATGTTCTTGCACTAATAACCAACGATAACCACATTCTTTCAATGCTTTAATAAATGCAAATAAGGTATCTGGATGGTTTGGTAAGTGCATTTCTGGAGGGGAAAATCCTTTGACTCTTGCTAATGCTTCCCATCCGAAAATTGCCGCAAAATAATGTTGCCAAGCGATAATGTGTAGTTTAATATCTGCTATAGGTGTGGAAGGGATGACGGCATGACTCCACATAGTCCCCAACCATTCCACATAGGGTTGGTAGGTAGGATTGCAAGTGATGTGTTTGAGATTATCTAGAATATCACTTCTGCCCATTTGTACCAATCCCCATAAAAGATTACCCGAATAATCCAACATCACACGGGGATTACAACCTTGTGCAACTAATTCAGGAATAAAATCTCCCATGCGACTATAACAACTAGCAAAAGGGGCAGCATTGTGGTTATCTCCCTCTTGCTGATGTGTAAACATATATTGCAAATTGCTGATTAATGCACCATTATTCCCGGCTGGGATAGTGGGTTGGTGCATATGTAGAGCGATCGCAAATACTGCATTAATATCTGCTAATTTCAGATTAGTAATCGGTAAAAAAATAGGTTCATTGTGGTTAACTACAGTCAACACTTCCTTTTCCCAACCGCAGATATTTGGCAGATCATCAATAATTTCGGGTAATGTAGGTATATTTGGTAATTTAAACATTCATAATGCCTCAAACATAATGTATAACTAACAATCTTGCACCGAAATTGGCAATTTATGCGTAGTTATTCACTCCCCCCCTACGTCCTGATAGCGCAGGGTGGCGTTAGCCATACTTCTAGCCCTCACAGACAACTTTTTGGTGCAAACCCTACTTAAGCATTTTTAAGACGAAGAGAAAACTGATCTTAAAAGTTTGAAATATTCCCAGATAAATATTCATATTACACAGCCAAGATCAATAATTGGAACCAGGTGGGTGGCCCCAATTTGCCGATCTAGCGTTATCAGTGCCGCGTTCTTGATGAAGGCACTAGAGAACTTTTCGTCCCAGACGTATTGCATTTCATACCCGATTACCCAAAATCTGCTTGTGGTGGTCAAACAGATTGGTGAAGATGAGGAGCAGGCTGACAGAACTAATTACCCAACTTGGATTAGTTAGAATCCGCTAATACCTGTCATTGGTGTGTCCGAGAGTGGCAAGCTCTCAGTTAACATCTATCAATCTACTGCTCATTAGAGATTTGAACTACGTTCTAGCTGGCTCTATTGATAGATTCAGCGGGTAGGCAAATCAGATTATCTCCTTGGGTAAGGATTAAGCCACGTTGACGTAATTTACCCATTAAACGAGTGACAGTAACACGGGTTGAACCAATGGCGCTGCCAATTTGAGCATGGGTAAGGGGGAAGGGTAAGCAATAACCACGAATGACATCAGGATCGGTTTCGCTCATTGAAGGCTCTCCATATTCCTCAATCAGTAGGGTGAGGAATCCTAAGAGTCGGTCAATTGTACGACGTTGTCCTAAAGCGCTCAACCATAACAACTTGCGCTGGTGCTGATATCTAAAAGCATCCATAACTTCACGGCGGAAGTGAGGCCAGTTGTCTAGGTCATGCCAGTACATCCACAGCACTGCTGTTTGGTCAACGTGGGCGTAGGACTGGAGGGTGAATGGAGATTGAGCAACAATTTCAAAAGGTTGTCCTGCTCCCACAAAACCCAAGAAGGCTTCTTCGGGTGTTCTGTTAATGCGTCTAGATGTTAACTGACTAGCAGTAGCACTGACTTGGGCAGTTCCTACCATGCGGATAGCACCTCTTTGGACTAAATAGAGCAAACCAGGTCTAGCTGGAATGCGCTCGTCTTTACTGAAGGTGCGGCAGCGGTAGTGTTCTTGGGCCCAGTCAAGAATACGTTGCCAGGTTAAGAAAGGACGCGAAGCTTCGGAAAAGGAAGATGGAGATTGCATAGGTAACAAAGAGCTATTGGCTGAAAACAAAGACTTGATAAGAAAAGTGCAAGGAGTGTCTTTGTGTTAACGGGGTAGGCATAACGCCTAACAGCGCCAGCCCTCCAATGGGATAGAAAGCTAAATTGCTCTCTATTTTTTCTTATACTTCCTACTGTACAACAAGGGTAGTAAAGATTACCCATTTTTTATACATTATTTATCAAATTTCATCCTACTCTCATTTTTCCCGACATCAGTAAACTTCTATCTCAAGGTAGATGGAACAGGATAAAATGATGCACACCATAATTTTTTTACAAAAGGATACGTGTCGCATAGACTACTTTTTGGGCAAAATAAAGCAATTAAACAGTTAATAGCTGGGTATTTAATGTCTTCTCTCAGTATTTTTACTAATAAGGAGGAAATTACAAGCATAAAAGGGATAAAAGTTCCTCTCTACCAAGGAGGATATAATCAAAAAATTTTATATATCTCTGGTGTGGCTATGAGAATATCAAAATCTCAGAATTTAACAGTTATGGACGGTGCTGGAGCTATCGCCACGCTTGCCGAAAGTATTGCCGGACATTTATCCCAAAACAGTGATAGTTTATTTAGGGTGAAAGTAGTTCCCCCCGGTGAGATTCATATAGAACTCATGGACTCTACTTTAGCTGCTTGGTTACAAAATTTAATAGTTGCCAAAAAAACTGGAGATTTGGTGAATAATTTTTTAGATGACCAATTACCAACTTCATTAAGTTCATTAAAGGTTTTTGCAATTCAATATGCTCATTCCCGCTGCTGTTCTTTGCTGCGCTTAGGACAGAATGAAGGATTGATTGAACTTGATAGGACAGATTTTAATGGTTTTATGGCTGTCAACTCTATACCTTTGCTAAATTGTGAGCAGAAACTTCTTCTTGATCACTTGGATGAGAGGTTTCTAATTTATCAATTAGTTAAGGTGGTAGATGATTTGGTTTGTGCTGATAGTAGTTCTATTGACTGGGAAAAGGCAGGTGGGAATTTAAGTCAAGCTTTTGAGCGGTTTTGGTGTAATTGTCGGATTTGGGGGGAAGTGAAAATTCATGATCCAGAATTAGCTCAAGCTCGCTTGGGATTGCTGATAGCAACTCAGTTGGTTTTAAGGTGTGTGTTAGAGGACAAGTTGGGAATTGTTGCACCTGTGGAACTTTAAGCGGTTATCGCCAGGATGCAATGCAATCGAGGGCGCAGGCCCTGCGCCCCTACAGGTTTTGCGATTTATTGATATTCACACCAACTTTACAAAATCTTTGAGAAATTATCTTGACAAAATAAATATCTCCGCATAAAATCGCAGGTGTGTGAGGAGCGAAATTAGGAAGGACACCGAGACGAAACACGGCCAGTCGTCGGTGTCTTTTCTTATGTGTAGATTTTTAATTAAGTAAGAATTTTTCCATTGCTATGGCTGCACCATCTAATTCTACACTAGGTGCTACCCAGTGAGCGATCGCTTGCACTTCGGCTGGTGCGTCACCCATGGCGACACTAATGCCAGCATAACTGAGCATTTCTACATCATTGAAATTATCACCAATAGTCATGACATGATGACTTTCTAAACCTAGTATTTCTTCTGCTAGATAGCGGACAGCATTGCCTTTATTAACATGAGTATTAGCTGCTTCCAAGAAAGTAGCCACAGATGTTGTCATATATAATTCTGTGGGTTGATATCTGCGGCGTAAATTAGCCAAAAGTTGTTGAATTAAGTTTGCGTCATCACATAAGGCTAAAATTTTAGTGGGTGCATGATCTAATAATTGACGTAAATCACCGACGGGAATGGCGTTTACACCACAGCGTTGTTGATAATTTTCCGTTTCTTTGGTAATTTCTCGGACATAAAGTTGGTCGTTGATGTAAAAATGCACGGAGAGGAGCGATCGCAAATCTGGCTGTTCAAAGTATTCTAGTAGTTGTAAGGCAATTTCTCTAGACACAGATAAATGACGGTGAATTTCCTGAGTATTTGGATCTTGAATCCAAGCGCCTTGATAAGCTACTAAAGGCAGTGTAGATCCAATTTCCTGATGAAACCGCAAAGCCGAGCAATACATTCTTCCTGTTGCTATAGCGACTTTAATTCCCTTTGCTTGTACAGCAGCAATCACTTCCTTGACAATATGACTGAGAGTATTGGAATGTCCAGCAATTGTCCCGTCTATATCTAAAACCAACAGTTTAATATCACTCACTTCAGCAGGTGCTTTGTGCATAAATTCCCCAAAAATTGAAGTTCCAGTAAAAAATTAACAGTAGAGACTTAAGTAGGTTGGCGTTGAAAATTATCGTTATAGCAAGGCAAGAGGCAAGAGTAAAGAAGTTTTCAGCGATTTTACGTTTCTTTACACAGTTTGGTTTTATTGTGTTCACCTACTTAGTTGCGTAAACTTGATTATAAGGGAAATGATGATAATTACAAGAATTACAGCAAAACCAACCTGATTAATTTGTTTTAGGATTTTATTTTTCACTCTAAGTAGGTGAACAGAAAAATTTAAAGGTATGTGAAGAAAAGTAAAATCACTCAAAACTCTCTTCCTGTTCCCTGTTCCCAGTTAAGAGTTCCCTGTTCCCTTGCCCCAACGACAATTTTTAACGCCCACCTACTTACTTTAGAAACAGAAATGGTTTAACAGATAAAATCATCCGTTCTAACTCAGGTTTATTGTGTATTAGAAGATCATGTCCCCATAATCCATTTCTGTTTTCAGCGCATTCTTTAGCAAGTTCTTCTCCGATATTCTGAAGACTTTTAATATGGTTAAAATTTTTAAGCACATCTTCTTTCAAATCTCTTGGTTCAGTTTTTACCCCCAGAATAAATACTCTATCTCTTAGATCCTCTGGAATATAATCTTTTGCATAACTAAATCTATCTTCTTGAGCATCGAAATCAATCAGCAATAACATATTTCTTTGTGGAAATTGTCGCATACTACTAATATGATTATTTTTAAATTCCTCTAGAACTTTTTTCCAACCACCAGCTATTCTCAAAGTTTGAATAACACCAAAATTTACACTTAAATCTTCTTTAAATCCATTAGCAATCTGACGATTATGATCATCTTCCGGTAAAATAATAAGGTGTGGATTATACTTGTCTACACTCATAATTCTATGTCTCCACAAATTAAAGCATTGATCAGATCACCACTACTGGGTATCTCACTAAGCAATCTAATTAAAGTTGGTTCTAAGTGACTTTTTCGATCTAGGAAAAAGGTATTTTCATCAGAGAATTCTCTAATTGCTTCAGGATTATGAGAAGTTACTAAAATTTGTCCACTATTTTTAAATGAACGTTGTAGAGATTTGGTAAAATGACCTACTTCTGATAGAGAAAGATAATTATCAGGTTCATCCCAAAAACAGAAAATTGGTCCATAGAATTTATTGGCAGCTAAGACCACAGCACAAAGAAAAAAGCATTTTTCACCATCTGATAAATCTTGAAAATCAACATTCAAAGTCGCATTATTTTTTTCGAATCTAATAATTAGGGTTTTCAAGTCTTTACCAATAATTTCAGTGACAAAATCTTGAAAATCCGGCATAATATTTCGGAGATATTTGTCAATTTCTCTATAGGCAGCAGGATAACGACCAAGTATCCCAGAAAGCCATTCTCCAACATTTGAACCATCTCGCTTTGGTTCTAAAGTTTCACCAGGGGAATTTCCTGTCATTGAACTGGGAATTGGTGCTAAAATAATCATCTCAGAAAGCCAATTCTTGAAAACATGAAGACTATCATTACCAATTATTGGCATTGCCACTAAATGCCAATCTACTAAAAACTGAGCTTCCTTATTTTGTGCGTTATCGTTATTATGAATAGTTACTTGGGCGGCTTTTCGAGAATAAATTAAATTTCCTGCAACTAGAAGTTGTTCTTCAAAAACTCGCAGTTCTTTAAATTTTTCTGGCAACTCTAATGCTAAGACATATTTATATAATTTATTTTTAAGTAATACTTCTATTTCTAATCGAATAGGAACGTCAGACTTGCCATGAGCGAAATCTTTGGGGCCAATAAGGCGAGGCTCTTTCTCAAGATCCCGCAATCTATTTGTACCTCTAGCAATAGATTGAAGTACCTCCAATGCCTTAGCAATAGTTGATTTACCTACACCATTTTTGCCAATCAAAAGAGCAGATGGCATCTCTTTCATGGTCAGTTCAAAGTTTTCTAAACATCTGAAGTTATTTACGTATAGTCTTTGTAGCATAATAAAATTATTCCTAGAACTGGAAACAGAAAAGCAACCCAAGCGTTGCTGTATTTTATCAACACCTGATTAATGGTAAGGAAGTTATCACAAAATTTAACAGTATAAGTAAAAATTATGTAAAGATGGTAATACTTTTAATATTCATAACTTATGATAATTCACCTTTAGATTTTCTTAAGAATTAATTGAGAATAATTTTTATTTAGCAACGAGCTTGCAATACTTTCAGCAATTTGGTAGGATTATCAAGAATTTCATAATTGGTTTTTTACTGTCAATTTTTTATAAGTCTGAGAAGGTTATCTTCAAAAGCCCTTATTTATGGTTATTTGAGAAATAAATTCTGAAAAATAATACAAAACTTTACTAATTAATAGCAAGTTCTGAGACGAATTTTTAGACAGGAATTATCTCAGAAATTATGTAGAACAAATATACTATTGACAAATAGGACGTTTCATGGATTAAAGGATGATTTTCGGTTGTATAAGTAATGAGACAGAATTAATTACACAATGTCATTGCGTTAGCGCAGCGTGGCGTTAGCGCAGCGTGGCGTTAGCCATATGGAACGAAGTGAAATTAAGCAATCACAACCCTTGCGATTGCTTCCCTTCGCTCGCAATGACTGTAAATATTTTTGTCCAATTACTTAGAGACTTCCAAGAAATAAATTATCCTAAGAAACGAACCACAGAGGCACAGAGTACACAGAGAGAGAATTTCTGCATCAGTTTTGGGACATTTTTTTATTTGGAAGTCTCTTATTAGTTCGTCAAATTTATTTTGATGGGTAATGATCGGAAAAAACGGCGTTGCTGATTAAGGGTATGAATTTTAGTCTCACGCAAAGGCGCAATCACGCTTCGTGATCTCGAAGAGTAGACGCACTGAGGTTTGATTTTTAAAGGTTCAATTTGGAAATTTCATACCTCGATTCAGCAACGCCAAAAAACTTCTGTTCTTCCCTCCTCCCCCTGCTTGCCTTCACCCGTCATTTTCGGGTTGATAGACTACTATGTTGCATATTAAATCTGGAGAAAAAAAATTAGAATGTAATAAGTTTCTAATTTGGTTAAGCAGTTGACTTTTAATTCTTCCGTTATCAACAAACCCATATTCATCCTTGTAGATGGACATTCTCTAGCTTTTCGTTCCTACTTTGCTTTTGCTAAAGGTAGAGACGGAGGACTTCGCACAAAAGCTGGTATCCCCACCAGTGTTTGTTTCGGTTTTATTAAATGTTTACTAGAGGTAATAGCCACACAACAGCCGCAAGCTATAGCTGTAGCTTTTGATTTGGCTTTACCTACTTTCCGTCATGAAGCTGATGATACTTACAAGGCTGGACGTGCGGAAACTCCAGAAGACTTTATTCCCGACTTAGAAAACCTCTATGAGTTATTACAAAGCTTGAATTTACCCATACTCACTGCACCTGGTTATGAAGCAGATGATGTACTAGGAACATTGGCACAAAAAGCCGCTACCTCTGGATATCGAGTTAAAATACTTTCGGGGGATAGGGATTTATTTCAACTAATTGATGCTGATAAAGAAATTACTGTTTTAAACTTCACTCCGGAAGCATTAAAACGTTCTACAAATAGTATTGCTGAATTTAGAGCCGAAGAAGTAAAAGAGAAATTAGGCGTATTACCTACACAAATTGTTGATTTTAAAGCCTTATGTGGTGACAAATCAGATAATATTCCCGGAGTTAAAGGAATTGGGGAAAAAACAGCAGTTCAATTATTAAATACTTATAATTCTTTGGAAGAAATTTATGCAGCTATAGATGATATTAAAGGTGCAACTCAGAAAAAACTAATTACTGGTAAAGAAGACGCAGAAAAATCTCGTTACTTAGCTAAGATAGTTTGTGATGTTCCCTTAGAAGTTGATTTAGAAGATTGTCAATTAACGGGTTTTGATAATAACTTGCTGATTCCGATTTTAGAGAAATTAGAGTTTAAAAGATTTTTAGAGACAATTAATGAAATACAACAAAAATTTGGCGGAGAAGTTGTAGAAAATAAGGTAGCGGAAATCACAGCAGAAACAGATGATGATTTATGGTTTTTTAGTGCAGATGATACAGCACAAGAAATAAAACAAAATGCTTCACCAATTCAACCACGCATTATTAATACAGAAGCTAAATTAACAGAATTGGTAAAACTTTTAAGAAAATTCACAAATCCAGAAAACCCCGTTGCTTGGGATACAGAAACTACTGCTTTAGAACCACGAGATGCGGATTTGGTGGGAATTGGTTGCTGTTGGGGAACGGAATCAGATGAACTTGCTTATATTCCCATTGGTCATAAAATCGGCGATAATTTAAGTCGAGATTTAGTATTAGAAGCACTGCGTCCGATTTTGGAAAGTGCTGATTATCCCAAGGCTTTACAAAATGCTAAATTTGATCGCTTAATTCTGCGGTGTCAAGGAATTAATTTAGCTGGAGTGGTTTTTGATACGATGTTAGCCAGTTATTTGATTAATCCCGATAGTAGTCATAATTTAAGTGATTTATCTTTGCGATATTTGGGATTGAGTGCGAAAAGCTATGGAGATTTAGTTCCTAAAGGAAAGACTATTGCTGATATTAGTATTGCTGCGGTTGCTGATTATTGCGGAATGGATGTTTATTCTACATTTGCATTAGTCTCGAAATTACGGGAAAAGTTAGTAGAAACTCCAACTTTATATAAACTATTAAATGAAGTTGAACAACCATTAGAGGAAGTTTTAGCGGAAGTTGAATATACAGGAGTTCGGATTAATTCAGATTATCTGCAAGAACTTTCACAGCAATTAGAAATAGAATTAGCCAAGTTAGAAATAATAGCTACTGAAATTGCTGGAGAAAAATTTAACTTAGGTTCTCCTAAACAATTGAGTCATATTCTTTTCGATAAATTAGGCTTGAGTACCAAATATTCTCGCAAAATTCAAACTGGTTATTCTACAGACGCAGCAACTTTAGAAAAACTCCAAGGAGTTGATAATACTGGATTTGTGGAAGCCATTATTGAAAATCGGACTTTGTCAAAATTAAAATCTACCTATGTAGATGCTTTACCAGCTTTGGTACATCCCAAAAGTCAAAGATTACATACTGATTTTAACCAAACTGCAACTTCTACAGGTAGGTTATCTTCTTCTCATCCCAATTTACAAAATATCCCGATTCGCACTGCTTTTAGCCGCCAAATTAGAAAAGCTTTTTTACCGGAATCAGGTTGGTTAATGGTAGCTGCTGATTACTCACAAATTGAGTTAAGGATTTTGGCGCATTTGAGTCAAGAACCTGTGTTAATTCAAGCTTATCAGCAAAATGAAGATATTCATACTGTGACGGCAAAATTAGTCTTTGAGAAAGAAGATATTTCTTCAGATGAACGGCGTTTTGCGAAGACGATTAATTTCGGAGTAATTTATGGGATGGGAGCGCAAAAATTCGCTAGAGAAACGGGGATAAATCCGATAGATGCGAAGTTATTTATTGAGCGATTTAATGAAAGATATGCCAATGTTTTTGCATATTTGGAGAAGGTGAAAAAAGAAGCGATCGCCTATGGTTATGTGGAAACTATTTTGGGTAGACGACGTTATTTTGAGTTTACTAGTAATAGTTTACGGCAGTTAAAAGGTAGTAAGTTGGAAGATATTAATTTACAGAAATTAAAGAATTTAGGTCAATATGATGCTGGGTTACTCCGTTCTGCTGCTAATGCACCAATTCAAGGTTCTAGTGCAGATATTATCAAAATAGCAATGGTGCAATTGCATGAAGTTCTGAAGAAATATCAAGCGCGGTTGTTGTTGCAAGTTCATGATGAATTAGTGTTTGAAGTTCCTCCCCAAGAATGGGAAGAATTACAACCACAAATTAAGTCGGTGATGGAAAATGCTGTTTCTTTATCTGTGCCTTTAGTTGTTGATATTCATGCAGGGGATAATTGGATGGAAACTAAGTAAGTAGGTTAGAATTGCGGATCATAAGCATTACGAGGGGAAAAGGGTCTGAATCACGGATTAGACGGATTGCGCTGATTTCACAGATTTTAGTAACTTTTATCATAGCAAACAACCTAATCCGCCCAATCTTTTAATCTCTATAATCTCCCATAGCGTCTCCCACAAAGGAGGAATAAGGGAACACCAAAAAATAAATTACCCAAACTCTTTCCCCCTGCCTTCCCCCAACGACAATTTTTAACGCTCACCTACTTACACCGTAGCAAAGCATCCGAGGGTTGGGGGAATCTCGATTAATTCTGATACTTTTCAAACATCCTCTAATCTCTAAGTAGGTTAGCATACCTTAAACTTATATCGAACCTGGTTACATTTTTTGTAACGGCAAAAATTATGTGTTGGGTTTCCTTCCAACTATAATTATTTTATGATAGTTCTTCCTCATCTATTTTATGATAACAAATTTAAAATCAATTGTCAACCCCCGCATCTTCTTTTTTGCGCGACTCAATTAAGAGATTGAGTGATATTTTTGTAAATATCGAGAGGTTGAGATCCCCGACTTCATGAAATTGGGATTAAAAATTTAAAATATCTAAAGATGCTTCTATTTCTAATTCTATTATTCTAGCTTTTATATCTTGATATTCTGCTAATTTTCCTTCTTGCCAATATAAATCTGCGGCTTTATGAAAATCTGCTACTGCTCCTTGTTTGTCTGCAATTTCTAATAGGGCGTTTCCTCGGTTATAATAAGCATTGATATAGTGAGAGTTCATTTTCACTACTTGAGTATAATCGGTGATTGCTGCTGCATATTTTCCTAAATCGAAATGAGCATTACCCCGACAATAATAAGTATCAATATCATCAGGATTAATTTGAATGGCTTGGGTATAGTCAGCAATTGCTCCTTCATAATCTCCTAATTCAAACCGATCATATCCACGATTTTTATACCCAATAGCATCATCAAAATCAATATTAATTACTGGCTGTGATTTCTGTTGATCATCTAATAGGTAACGAGATATTTGTCTATCTTTCTGTGTGGTAATATAATCAGGATTCAGCTTAATTGCTTGATTATAATCTTCAATTGCTCCTTGAGTATCACCAATATGAGAGCGAACATCAGCACGATTTTTATAATTAATCGCAATATGGGGATTAATTATAATCGCTTGGGTATAAGCCTCTATAGCTATTTGATAATTCCCTATTTGATAATGTGTCAAACCTATTTGATGATATGCTTGCAGATGATTAATATTAATATTTATTGCCTGACTATAGTTAGTAATTGCTGTGTGATACTCGCCTAATTGATAATTAACCAAGCCTAGTTTATAATAAATGTCAGCATCACTATTATTAAACTGTAAGGCTTGATTATAACTATTAATTGCTGCTGCATACTCGCCTTTTTGGAAATATTCATCACCAAGATCTAAATAAAAAATAGTTAAATCAACAGGTGTAGATTGGGGTTTAATTATTTGACTTTGAGATAAATTAGATGGATAAGAATTTGCTGAAATTGGAAATTGTTCTAAATAGGAAAATAGACCACCACCATACAATAATTGATTAATCCCAAAGGAAATTTTCCCAGTTTTCAATTTAATCATTTGCGTGGGTAGAAATCCAGCTAAAAAAAGATGATATGCAGATTGTGCTTCATTGACTTCTTCTTGAATCAAAATACAGACAATTACTGCATTTTTTTCCACTTCTTCGGCACTAACTGACCATCTCACTCTATCAATACTACCGTGACGAGATTTGACTTCAACGCCAATGGCAGAATTAGCAGTGAGTGTAAAATCACTTTTACCATCACCACCAAAGCGTTTTTCATAATCTACTTCCGTAATAAAATTAGCTAATCTTTCCTTAACAACTTCCTCGCCTAATTTACCTTTAAGATTATTAATAAAAACATCACGGACTGGAGAAGTGCGTTTATATTTTTCCGCCATTAACCAGCAAAATTCCCGTAATGCCTTTAATCTCTCACCAGAAATAATAGTTAATTCACTATGTTGACCTTCTATTTGACAATGAAGTAGACAACCAGATGTTAACCTTTTTAGGAAGTCAGATTGTAGCGATCGCAAGAGAGTAATCCAATCCATGTACAATATTTCTGTGGTCTTTTTATGCAAGGGTTTAACACTGCCAAACCCTTACAAATCTGTATAAATCCGGTTCAAACATATCTAGTAGTTCGTCAAATTTATTTTGACGGGTAATGATCGGAAAAAACCTCTGTTCTTCCCTCCCCTACCCCCCAACCTCCCCTACCCCCCCAACCTCCCCTACCCCCCCAACCTCCCCTACCCCTGCTTGCCCTCACCCGTCATTTTCGGGTTGACAGACTACTAGGGTGTGTAAAGCATAGAACGACAGGGTAACGCACCAAATTTTTGATCATGGTGCTAAGGATTTTTTCTTTTTTCCTTGATTTGGCGTAGGGTTTGAATAAGTTTTTTACTAGATTCAGTAGAGACAGCGGGAGCATCACTATTGGGTGTTGCTGACGTGATAGAACCAAGATCATTTACCGGTGGAGTCTCAGGGGGTAATTTTTGAGAGTTGGGAGTTACTGAAGGTTTGATTTGAGGTTCAGGTAATTTTTGAGAGTTGGGAGTTACTGAAGGTTTGATTTGAGGTTCAAATACCTTTTCTGTATTTGAAGTAGCGGGAGGTTGAATCTTAGAACTTACGCCTGTAGCATTGGGATTATTTTGGAACTTCAGTTGGAAAGGATAAGAACTAATTAACTGCTTATCAGCTTGAGGTGGATTGGCGATGAAAAATTCTCTAACCTTAGATTGTAGCTGCGGCGATTCTGCTCCTGCTTGGAACTTAATATCTAAGACCTTACCATCTGCATCTACAACTAATCTACCCACAACTGTTCCTTCCATCTCAGGTGTATCTGTAGAGATGGTTTCACGAATTACCCCTTTCTCTTTTACATTGGGGTATTCTTGACGAATATTTTGTCTAAGAGTATTGTAAGAATTCAGTTTAGCCAGTAATTGTTCCGTTCGTTTACCTTTTGATGCAGATTCATTTGTGATGATTGCTGGTGATTTTCCCTGAGAATTATCTGTTAAAGCTAATTTTTCCCCATATTGAGGGACTTTAATGGCATTATTTCCTGATTCCACTGTTTGTGGTGCTGAAATACCCGCTGTTGTTGTACTGCCAATATCAATGGCTTCAGCAGATGGATTATTTAGTGGTTCTCCTGGTATTTCATTACTTTGTCGCAGTTCTGGCAACTTATTAATACCTAGAGGTGCAGTTTCTCGTATTTGCTGATCTAAATTATTGACAAAAGGAGAGGTCGAAGCGGTTGGGGGAGTATATGTACTTCTGGCTGGCAATCTAGACATTGCTATTTGTAAATCATTGCGAGTCAATCTTTCAATAGATTGCCTACTGGGTAGATAAGACAGGTTCAAGTTGGTTGGCGAACTCGGAATAGCTGGTAATACCGACTGACTAGATAATTCCGGTTGTAAAGGGGGATAGCTAGTTAATGGACTACTCAAATTAATACCTGGTAGTTGTTGCTGTAGGGGTAATTGGGGTTGCTGTAAAGCTACCTGGGATGTACTAGGAGGTTGTGGTAATCGGCTTTGATCAGCCGCGCTCAATTCTATTAATCCGACTGCTTTGGGTGAGTCAGTTTTAGAAGAGTGATTAGAGTTAACTGGCATTAATGGCACAATCAAGGCAATAGCACCGTGGATACCAAGGGAGGCTATGGCAGCTATTCCCGTTGGTTGTCCGAATATTTCTGGTATGTTTTTTAGGAGAGATACGTAAGACATACTGTTATGGTTGATTCTGATCAGTGAAAGTTGAATAGAAATTTTATCAACAAAGAATTCAGGGGTTATCCCAATCGTGAAGTTAATATCCCACAGTATCATCTACTGAGAGACGGGGGAATAATGATACTCAAGGTAAAATTGATTAACTCCTGAAATCGGTGTCTTCTGAACTATTTTTTATTTTTTAGACTATTTTGCCATTGCCAAGACGCATCTTATTCCCATATATAATAACTTCTCCAGGGGATAAGTTCAACAGGGGAATTAATAATAAGTAGGTTGGCGTTGAAAATTGTCGTTATGGCAAGGCAAAAGGCAAGAGGCAAGAGGCAAGAGTGAAGAGGCAAGAGTGAAGAGGGTTTGGGCGATTTTACGTTTCTTTACACAGTTTGGTTTTATTGTGTTCACCTACTTATCTTCAGTTTTTATGTTTGGGAACTGGGAACAGGGAAATTAATTGGTAATATCAAGTCTGGAAAATTGAGTCTTCCCTGTTCCCTGACTCTAGGAATGAATTTAATTTTATCCAACTACTTATAGAATAATAAGTCAAGCAATTTGATACGTAGGAGTATTAAAATGGGACTGAGTGAAGAAATAATGAATTCTAGTCATAAGGACTTAATTGTCCAAGACTGCTGCACCATGATAGACGTACAACTAGCATCTAAGTCAGGCATGAGTGGCATAGCCCTAAAAGCCGCCTTTGCTGCACTGAAGGGAATTCAACCGGGTTATATCCCCAATGTTATTGAGTCCCTCCTCCCAGTTTGCTTAACTGCAATTGATCCCATCTGGAGTGAAGGAGTGCAACATGGTGAACCAGTAAAATATCTCACAGCAAATAGTGGTCGCACTGCAAATGCGCTATTGAGCGTAACCGATGCCAGGGTTAAAAATACGAAACGCCAACTTGTGCGAGGAACTTACGAAAAATTCCGTAATTCCGCAGAAAAGCACGTACAAGAAGCAGTACCAGATTTAGCTCAAGTGATTGGTAAGTATGCGAATAATTAGGATTTGCACCAAAAATAGAAGTTAGTCTTTCGGTCTTTAGATGCGCTTCCACGTAGGCTACGGGAGCGCATATCCCTAAAAGCCAACTTGCAGATATCCTGCTTCGTGATATAATTTATTATTGATGATATTGAGTTAAAAAGTCCCTAATTCAGCCGAAAATATGACACTTACCTATAGAACAGAGGGATGTCTCCGTATTGGTCAACAAGCTCCCGACTTTACAGCAACAAGCGTAGTAGATCAAGAGTTTAAGTCAATTAAATTGTCTGATTATCGTGGTAGATATGTTCTTCTGTTGTTCTATCCCTTAGATTTTACCTTTGTTTGTCCAACTGAAGTAACAGCATTTAGCGATCGCTACCCAGAATTTAGCCAACTAAATACAGAGATATTGGGTATTTCC
This sequence comes from Anabaena sp. AL93, assembly GCF_001672085.1. Taxonomy (NCBI): domain Bacteria; kingdom Bacillati; phylum Cyanobacteriota; class Cyanophyceae; order Nostocales; family Nostocaceae; genus Anabaena; species Anabaena sp. AL93. The sequence continues at coordinate 27,702 of NZ_LJOU01000021.1, forward strand.
GTTGATAGTGAATTTTCCCACCTCGCTTGGATTCAAACAGATCGTAAATCTGGTGGAGTCGGTGATATAAATTATCCCCTAGTTTCCGACATCAAAAAAGAAATTAGTGCCGCTTACAACGTTCTTGACCCAAACGCTGGTATTGCTTTGCGGGGTTTATTCATCGTAGACAAAGATGGTATTCTGCAACACTCCACTATTAATAACTTAGCCTTTGGTCGCAACGTAGATGAAGCCCTGCGAACATTACAAGCAATTCAGCACGTTCAGTCCCATATTGATGAAGTTTGTCCTGTTAACTGGCAACCTGGAGACAAAACCATGAATCCTGATCCGGTGAAGTCTAAAATTTACTTTGCTGATATTTAGAGAATGGGAAATTTGGTAATTAAACTTCTAATTTTGAATTTTTTATGCTGACTTCAACTGATTTTACTGGCTTATTTAATGAGCGATTTTTCCATAATTTTCTACCCATACCAGCGCTAGATAATTTTAGATTGGGTGTAGGCACACCAGATTTTAAACTATCAGATATCACTAATAATGCTGTAGTTAAGCTATCTGATTTTCGCGGTAAACAACCTGTAATAATTGCCTTTACCAGAATATTTACCGAAAAGCAATATTGTCCATTTTGTTATCCCCATATTCAAGCTTTAAATGAGAACTATGAACAGTTTAAAAATCGGGGAATTGAAATTTTATTAATTACCAGCACCGACAAAAAGCAAAGTCAAATAATAGTTCAAGACTTGGGCCTAAAAATGCCATTATTAAGTGATTCCAGTTGCCATACATTTCGTACTTATAAAACTGGACAAGCATTGGGAGCGCCCTTACCAGCACAATTTGTATTAGATAAAGATGGCAAACTGCTCTACAGACATTTATTTTCCTTTTTAGATCATAATGCCAGTATAGAGACACTTTTGGAAAAATATAATTGAATAGGACGCAGTTTAATTAAAAGCTCCTAACCTACCTGTACCCCGATTGTATTGATAACTTTCCCGAATTAAACTAGGATGAGGACTAACACAATATCGTTTACCATCAATCATAATTGTGACTAACTTTTCCCCAGAGGTACAGGAAACATTAGTTAATTCCCAGCTTTTAATTAACTCTACATTGGCATCAGTGGCAATCTGGGAAGTTGGTTTTGGATTTTCCTGTACTTTAGTCAAAGATTCTAACCTACCTGTACCCCGATTGTATTGATAACTTTTCTGAATTAAACTAGGATGAGGACTAACACAATATTGTTTACCATCAATCATAATTGTGACTAACTTTTCCCCAGAATCACAGGAAACATTAGTTAATTCCCAGCTTTTAATTAACTCTACATTAGCATCAATGGAAGAGTTAGAAGTTGGTTTTGGCTTTGCTTCTGCTTGAGAATTAGAAGTTGGTTTAGGATTTCCCTCTGCTTCAGGCGCAGATTTTTTAACATAACGCCTATTAAATATTTCTGCGGATTTTTGATAATCTGCAAGTGCATTTTGATAATTACCAGTTACAGTGTAGGCTATGGCGCGGTTAATGTAAGCATTAAAATCATCAGGATCAATAAGAATAGCTAGAGTTGACACTTTTATAGCTGCTGGATAGTCTTTCAAGTTGTTAAACACATCTGCTTGAATTGTGTACCCATAACTATTGTGAGGATCAAGACGAATAGCTTGTTTGGAAGATTCCAACGCCGCTTGATACTTTCCTAATTTAATATAAGCCATACCCTGATGGGCATAGGCAGCAGCATAGTTAGGGTTGAGACGAATTGCTCGGTTAAAATCCTCAAGGGCTGCTTGATCATTTTGTAAGAATATCTGACTCCAGCCCCGGTTGAGGTAGCCATCTAAGTAGTTAGGATCAAGAACAACAACTTGGTTAAAATCTGTAAGAGCTTCTTGATGTTTGCTGACCCATGTGTATGAATATCCCCTTTTAAAGAATGCTTCTATATATTTAGGGTCAAGCTTAATTGCTTGAGTAAAATCTGCCGCTGCGTCCTGATAATTATATTGATCTAGTTTAGTAATACCTCTGGCATAAAAGTCTCTTGCTGACTGAGGATTGTTTAAACGGGTAGCAGGACTTTCACTAGTAGAACTATTATCCTTCTTGATGGGGGTGTTTTTAATAATTGGCTCACTTGTAGCTAAAAAAGTATTAATAGGAATCCCCGCATTAAATCCTGTTTTCTGTGTTACCACTGCTCCCGTTTCTGTTTTATTCTTACCTGAAGTATCAGCTAACCCGTGAATGGCCACAACTCTACCAGCAATATCAAACACAGGACCGCCACTATTACCAGTTATGGTTCTAGCATCGTAAATCAAACCATAGCCATTAATGGCATTACTGGCACGAGAAACAACTATTCCCGTAGTGAAAGCAAAGTCTCTGGCAGCTCCAACCTTATCAAATACGGCTGGAAACCCACCAACAAAGACATCTGCACCCTCTACCATTTGATCAGAGTTTCCTAAAGTCGCAATAGGATAATCTTCTGGAGCCACAAAAGTAGCTATAGCTAAATCTGCGTCATTTCTAGTTTGCTGTAATACTTTAATATCTTTGACAGGATAATCTTTACCCGTGTTTGTGCGTATAGAATAAGTAGTATCTGTAGCGCAAGTAATTTTTCCTGCCCGGCCTAAATCATCACACACCACATGATTAGCTGTGAGTACAGTGTAAGTGTTACCTTGTTTAGAAATAATGACTCCTGAACCGCCGGGAGTAAGATCACCCCCTGCATTAATTTGGACTGAGGTGCTTTTAGCAATTTGAGCAATCTTTTGGGTACTAACAGTATCAGCAGCAGATGTTGGTAGAGAAATTACAATAGTTGCGATTACTGTCGTAGTCAAGATGGTATAATTTACCCTGGTAAAATATAAATTCATATTCTGATTCTGAGTCTTCTTGTAAATTCTAGTAACTATGTTTTATCTTCCTTGACAATTTCTTGTTCTTCGAGAAAAGCAAGAACATTGTCAATAGGAATAGCCCAACTGAGAGATTCCATTTGCAAATAATCTTCTTCTTTTGGTATAGTCCCATCGGTAAAAGTAAAAGCCTCAATACCTTGAAAAGGATACTTTAACAGCCCATTAATACCAATTAGTTCACCTTGCTGATTTAAGGCAGGTCCCCCACTCATCCCTTGAAAGATATCATTAGTGTTGCCTAATTGATAACCTCCAGGGAGAGTTTTAGTAATCTGCATTTTAATAGTTCCAGGTTTGACTTGAAAGGCTTTAACTCCCCAATTTCGGGTTTCTTCCATTTTAGTGATCTTCTTGCCTTTGAAGACAAAATGCCAAGCTGGAAAACCAGAGGCGTATACTGTTTCTCCCTCAGAAATAGCTTTTGACTTTGGCAATTTTACTACTTGATAATCCTGTGTACTAGTAAATTTTACCAGGGCTAAGTCCAATTTTTTCGTATTCATGCCATTGACTTGTTGCCCCTGGTAAATCTTACCATCAGCAGTCAAAATGCCATAACCATCTTCAGGACTATCAGCAACTACATGATTATTTGTCAATACTGTATAAGTTTGCCCTTCACGTTTAATGACCACCCCTGAGCCAGAACCAGATTGAGTTAAAATCCTCACAGTTACCTGATTGGCAATTTTGGCTGCGGTAACATCAGGCTCGGATGTAGCACCTAAAACTACTGGGGTGGAATGGGCATACAACTGAATCACACAAACCGTCGTAATAAATATTAAAAACAACCTGCGAGCTATGGGAGAAAACATGATTAATATTCAAATAATGTGGATTAAATCATGCTTACCAATTGTATATTATTAATTAGGGAAAATATCAGAATTTCATCTGTTCCCTAATTACAGGAATACCCATCACCTTTTTCCCCGCACCTCTCCCTAACCCAGGGGAGGTGGGGGAGGTGGGGGAGGTGGGGGAGGTAGGGGAGGTGGGGGAGGTAGGGGAGGGAAGAACAGAAGTTTTTTCCGATCATCATTACCATCATTACCCGTCAAAATAAATTTGACGAACTACTAGTACAGGTTGGCGTAAATAATATGACTATTAAAAGCTCCGAAAGTTTGATTGATTACAAGGCTTGAAAATGGTTCATTCACTTACACCGCAGTGTAAGTAGTGAGACAAAATTAATTACACAATGTCATTGCGTTAGCGCAGCGTGGCGTTAGCCATATGGAACGAAGTGAAATGAAGCGATTCCAAGGGTTGTGATTGCTTCCCTTCCCTCGCAATGACTGTAAATATTTTTGTCCAATTACTTACTAGCAACTTGAGTTAATAATTACAAACCACGGGAGTTATCTTGAACGGCAGGTGTCTTTGCCGGTTGCCGACCAGAGAGATTACGGTTTCTTGTTAACACATCTTTCAATTTGATCTGTACACGACCTTGTGTTTCACGGACGGAACCTGCGCTAGAACCTTCACGACTGATTTGCATGATTTGGGCAAGAACTTGGTCTGCCTTCTTGGCATTTTCTGGTTTCAGTGTAAACAGAGTATTGCGTCCATTGCAACCAGTGTCATTTGCTGAAACTACGCAAATGACAGTTTTATTGTTAACTCGACCGGTCATCAACACAACATCCTTGAGGCTACCACCACTTTCAGCTACAGCTTGATTTAATTTTGGTGTCACGATTTGGCAACGACCTTGGGGAGTAAATTTCTCACCAAAATACTTTGAAGCTGCTGAAGTCCAGATAATGACAGGGATTGGCTGACCACCGGGTCGCTGACCAACCGTAGCCACGCTACCATCACCCTGGGGGACGCAGGTAAATTTAGTCCCAGTGTTGGCTACCTCCGATGGTTCTACATCTGGCATCGCACTACTGTTACTATTATCAATTGTATTATCCACTGGTGGTAAGGCTTGAACCGTATCTCCCAAACCAACAATGCTAGATATGGCTAAAGTGGCAACTACAATCGCTGTTTTTAATTGATATTTCATAAGACTCCCTAAATGTTAAAAAGAAGAAGAAATGAGACTTTTCCAGTTTTAGACTGATGTAAATGTCTAGTTTTCTCTAGACTTTATTAGCAGGATGTTGATAATTACAAACCACCGGGGTTATTTTGAGCAGGAGGGTTTCTTCTGGTTTGCCGGAGTGGGTGATTGGCATTCATGGTTAGCAAATCCTTCAATCTCACCTGGACACGACCTTTTGTTTCCCGAATTACGCCGGCACTGGAACCCTCACGACTGATTTGCACGATTTGGGCAAGAATTTGGTCTGCCTTCTTGGCATTTTTCGGGTTGAAGGTAAACAGAGTATTATTGCCATCACAACCAGTGTCATTAATAGAAACTACGCAAATGACGGTTTTACTTCCGACTTGACCGTTCATCAACACAACATCTTTGAGGCTACCACCACTTTCAGCTACAGCCTGATTAAATCTTTCTGTCACGATTTGGCAACGGCTTTGAGGACTAACTTTCTTGCCAAAATACTTGGAACTATCTGAAGTCCAGATAATGACAGGGATTGGTTCTCCACCAGCTCGCTGACCAACGGTGGCTACGTTACCATTTCCGTCAGGTACACAGGTGAATTGAGTTCCTGTATAGGATTCCTCCGACGGATCTACATCTGAATTAACACTATTATCTACTTTTGGGAAAGCTTGAACTGTAGACCCCAAGGCAAAAATGCTGGAGAGGGCTAAAGTTGCCGCTATCATCGCTGTTTTCAATTGATGTTTCATAAGACTTCTTAAATGTTAAAAATGGGAGGAGATAAGCTGTTCTGGATCTGATTTACGCACGAACCACAGAGGCACAGAGGTCACGGAGAAATTAGGGTTTGAGAGATATTTTGTTTGTGTATACTGAAAACGGTTCATGGTTTAACCAATATTAAACCCCTCTGGTAAACCTCTCCCTAACCCGCTTACCGGATGTCTCTATAAACCCCCTTTTCTCCGAGACGAAGTAGATGTAGGGGAATCTGCTAAAGCTTTGAGGTTACCAGTAGCCTGATTATATTGGTAACGTTTAGCTGTTAAGTCAGGATGGGGCGTAATGCAGTATCGTCTGCTACTCATGATGATGGTGACGACTTCGCTACCAGGGTTACAGGCTATAGGTGTTAGTTCCCATTTTTTTAGCAGTGCTATGTTAGGATCATCGGCTGATAAATCAGCGTTTTGCGAAGGATCTGGTGTTTCTGTCGTTGTGACATCAAACATGGTGTTGTTTTTCGTAGCATTGTTGAAGTTATAACGACCATTATTAGCAATGACATTGCCACCTGGGTTATTACTAGTCCCCAAATCAGGTAAAGCATCATGAATGAGAACAACACCATCCCGAGTGTTGTTCTGAATTGTATTTTTACGCACTGAAGGTTTAGCGGATTCGGAAATCACTATACCATCTTTGTTTTGAACGATTTGATTTTCTGTTAGCAAGGGCGCGGAAGTATTACCAATGGCTAAACCAAAGCCGTTATTCTGAAATAAATTATTACGAACTTCTCCCTGGCTTGATTTGGTTAGGGAAATACCGTTGGCGCTGTTTTGTACAAATCTGTTATTTTCAATTTTAGGATTTCCTGTACCTGTAACAAAAACTCCGTCTCTAGCATTGTTAGTAAAGGTACTGTTTTTGATCGTTGGGTTAGTTGATTCTACCCATACACCTGTACCCCTTTGATTGGTGTTGGTGACGGTTACACCTTCGATTGTGGTATCTTGATTTGTCAGGATGGTAATATTCTGTTTAGCGAAGGTGCGACTGATATAATCACCACCACCGGAAATAACTACTCTCTCACCCCTGCTGGATTCATCACCCCGTAATGTTACGCCTGGTTTGAGTAATATGGGGAATGATTCGTTGCTATAATTACCAGGAGCTAATTGAATAACTGTACCCGGTTTGGCTTGACTGAGGGCGGAAGTAATGGTTTTGTAGGGGTTTGCTGATGTTCCAGCTTCAGCAGCATTTAAACCATTAACAGGGTCAACATAAATTACTCGGGCAACGGGAGGCAATTCGGCTTGTACTGGGAATGTGACAATTAGGGAACTAGATATGGCTAATGTCGCCACGAACCAAGAGGTTTTTGATTTGAACCGATTACTCATAAATAACTCCTTGATTTGATGAGTATATGCTTATTCTATTAAAAATTAAACCATAAATACTAGGATAATCTCAAAGTTATACATATACATTACTTATATACACCTGATCCGGATTAGTTGCTAAAATCCCCGTCATTCCGTTGATAATCCCAAAATCCCCGGTTTGAGCAACTCAGGAAATGCTTATGAAACGAAAAAAAATCTAGCAGGTTGGTTGTAGGTCAATACTTGTCGGTTAAGCTCAAACAATGAAATTGTGTAGGTTGGGTTGAGCGATAGCCATTGGTGTCAACTTAACGTAAAACCTCTATCCCGCAAAGAACTCAAGTCATCTCATTCCCAGTCAGAGACTGGGAATGAATTCTAGAAGGCTTTGCCTTCAATAATATTAGAGGCAGAGCCTCATTAACTGCATTCCTAGTCAGAGACTAGGAACGAGATGTGGTAGGGATTTGAGCTTAAGTTGACACCAATGAGCGACGGCTATTTGATCCCGGTTCTCAATTGTTTGAGTATGCCACCAATACCGACGAAACCTGTATTTCGAGAGAGATTCTTGAGAGCTTTCGGTTCACTGTTGAGGATAATCCCGTTGTAAGCAACAATAGCATCATTCAGCTTATTGATATTTACACTTAGCCCAGCACCGCCTTGAGCAATGACATAAACAGGTTTGAGAGCTTTGGTTCCTGCTATCAGCTGTCCTGATGTTGCTTGGGCTAGGGGCTGATTTGGTAAGGAAGCGTTAGTAGAACCAAACAAACCTGTGAGAGATGAGACTAGTGCTGTTGCTTGTTGTGGGGAAATACCCGCAGCGATGAGACTGTTTGTCAGAGCTACCGCAGCTTGTTGTGACCCAGCACCGCCTGTGACTAGTGAAGCAACGGATGCTGTACCACCATCCCCGCCCGTTGTACCATCCCCGCCTGTTGTACCGCCTGTTGTACCACCTGTTGTACCATCCCCGCCTGTTGTACCATCCCCGCCTGTTGTACCACCTGTTGTACCACCTGTTGTACCACCTGTTGTACCACCTGTTGTACCGCCTGTTGTACTAAGAGTCTGAACAATAGCAGCAGCCAACTGATTCACAGCAACCTGGACTTGTGGTGCAAGACTCATCACAATAGTATTTGGCGTTGCACCTTCTGTCACAGTGACGCTAGATGAAGTTGATTCTACGGTCGCTACTGATATCGGAACTGTCGCAGTTGTGTCACCACCTGTAGTTGTGTCACCACCACCTGTAGTTGCGCCACCACCACCTGTAGTTGTGCCACCAGTTGTAATAACCGCCGACGTAGTACCTGTTGTGGAAACACCAGTTGTAATGGCGGTTGAAACACCAGATATGATGGGAATGGTGATAGAAATTCCTGTTGCTGTTGTTGCTGTTACTGCTGGTGTTGTTGTTCCTCCTATCGTTGTTGTTGTTGTTGGTGTTGTTGTCGTTGTTGTTGGTACGGCAAACCCACTAGTTTGTGAAGCACCAGTAGCAGCGCCAGCATCAACACCGGCTGAACCTTTACTGGGACTGAAACTCTGGGCTTGGCTTGGTAACTGCCAAGCAAATAACAGCAGAGGACTCAAGCTGAGGGCAAAAATGAGATTTCTGGTTTTCAACATGATGATTATCTAAAATATGGAACTGTTTGACAATTGATGCTATAGTCGCTGATTCCCTGGATATTTTTTGGCTATAATATCCCTTAAAATCTTTATATACAAGGGTTTCAGGTTTATCGCCACGCTACTCTATCAGCAAGCCCTATTTAGGCAAGAAATTGAAACCATAACCTATACTTAGCGCAAATGTTGTGCCGCCTACACTGTTATCTGTGAGATCCGCGCCTTGGAGTGTAATTGTTAAGGGTAACGTAGGTACAGGCACGAAAGAAGCGCCAAGGTTTAAGCCAACTCCACTCCAGCCGAAGCCCACACCGACTTGGGGATGAACTTGCACACCTGCTCCGGCAAATACACCAGTACTGGCGTTACCTTGCCTAAAGTCACCACCTCCAACCCCCAGGGAGAATGAGACGGGCATTTTATTCACAGCATCATTAGGCTTTAAAAGAGAGTAGCTTGTTACCACACCATAGACGCTGGAAGGCCTGATCTCTTCATTACTGTCCTTAGTTTGATACTGGGCAAAGGCTTTCCAGCCAGCAGCTACACCAACTTGATTGGTTCCTTTAGCGTAGACAATGCGGTGAGCTTTTAAGTCAAAGGTGCCATTAGCACCAAAGTTTTTGATACTACCGTTGTTGAAGGATAATTCTAGACCAACTAGTTTCTGGGAATTCCCTAAACCAAAACCGACGCTAGTGCTTCCGTCTATGTCATTTATAGAGTTACCTCTATTACCAGCGGTTGCTGCTGATGCTCCCACAAACGCATCACCCATGTTAGCGCCGAAGGCACTGGGAGCAGCAAAACTGAGTCCAGGTGGGTAGGTTTGTTTAGGTGCTACTATTTTAACTTTGATGAGGGGTTCAACTAGTAGCTCTTGGCGGATTTTATTAATATCGTCCGGATTGCTGTCCGCTGTTTGTGCAATTAGTTGTGGTTGTTGTTGCTCAGAAATAGATTCAACCTTTGGTTCTAATTTGGCGGCTGTGACTACTTTATCTGTGATTAATTCACTGGGCTGATTTTCAGTTACTATGTCATCTGCCGCAGATGCGGAATTAACCGAAATGGTGGTGGTTAGCAGCAAACTTGGTAGGGTTAGTAATAAACCCAAGTGGCAAAAGCGTTTGTAGTGATTAATTAGTATAAGAGAATGCTTTTTCATCTATATCACTCCTCACAAGATGTTATTCAGTGGCAACAATCCATGCCCCTGTATACAGCTATACAAGATAATTTTTGAATTTGACTGAATTAAGTAGGTGGATGTGAAATATACTGCGAACGGTTCATAGTTTAACCAAATATGAAACCCCTCTGGTAAACCTCTCCCTAACCCTCTCCTAAGAGGAGAGGGAAAAGGAATAATATTTAATACTGGAGAGGCTTTGAACTGGTTCTTTGTATGATAAAAAAGTCCAGCTTCTAGCCGTTTTGAGTATAACCAAAATGTGTAACGATATGTAAATTCACCTCGATGGGTTATTATCGTTGAGTTTTAGCCATTTCAAAAAACGAAATATATTTTGATTTTCCTCCGCCCAGGTACTTAATATTCAGACGAAATACTAACTATTTTGCATATATATCTACAAAGGACTTGACCACACACTTTTTATTGTACAGGAAATGTAACTTTAAAGGCAAGCTTTACATAAGTAAATATTTTCTTTAAATTAACTACGAGTTTTTAAATATATATAAGCTAATATTAGGCTGTAGCAAATTACTACAGCGCAGGATGTGAAAAATTGGGGAGAGTTTTTTGTAAGGGTGACAAAATAGCAGTTCTGGATTGTTTTCTCAGGAAATGCTCTCAATAGTTCTTACAATTTAACTTGTGCTAAATGACTGCGGGGGTTGTAAGTGCGGATAGCCCGAATTTTTTCATAACATTCTCGTTCTTGGGGGGTGAGGTCTTTGGGGGGAGCGATCGCTACTTTGACAAATTGATCACCACGTCCACCTTTAGCTATAGGCCAGCCCTTACCACGTAAGCGCAGAGATTGACCAGAACGAACTCCCGCAGGTAGCTTAACACTGACATGACCATCGGGTGTGGGTACATCTATCGCTGCACCTAATGTGGCTTCATCAGGGGTAATTAAGACTTCGCAAACCAGATTGTCCCCTTCTATTTGGAAAAAAGTATGGGGTTGTAATTCTACCTTTAAGTATAAATCTCCCCGTTGTTGACTCATGGGGTTAATTTGGCCTTTTCCTTTTACCCGTAAACGAGTCCCAGTTTTAGCACCACCAGGAATACGCACATCAATAGTTTCGTTTCCTAAACTAAAGCGTTTTTGAACACCGGAAAATGCTTCTGCAAAAGTTAAAATAATTACAGCTTCTGTATCTTGTGTGCCACCAGTACCGCTATCTGGAAAACCAAAATCGTTAAAACCGCCACCTGGTCTACCGGAAGGAGTCCGATAAGAGTAACTTTGTCGTCCGCTGCGAGGACCTGCACCACCAAATAATTCGTTTAAGAAGTCATTAAAACTGCCGTATTGACCAAAATCAACTCCGCCCATATCCCCAGGACCACCACCGGGAAAACCTTGACCGGCTTGTTTCCAATATTGACCAAATTGATCGTATTTTTTGCGTTTATCTGGGTCTGATAATACTTCGTAGGCTTCATTAACTTCTTTAAATTTGGCTTCAGCCTGTTTGTTATTGGGGTTAACATCAGGATGAAATTTACGGGCTAGTTTGCGAAAAGCTTGTTTAATTTCTTCTGAAGTGGCGGTTTTACTAATTCCTAACATTGCATAATAGTCTTTAAAGTCGGTTGCAGCCATCTACTAGCCTCCTATATAAGTTTACGTGGCGTTGCTGATTAAGGGTATGAATTTTAGTCTCACGCAAAGGCGCAATCACGCTTCGTGATCTCGAAGAGTAGACGCAAAGGTAAGATTTTTAAAGGTTCAATTTGGAAATTTCATACCTCGATTCAGCAACGCCGTTTACGTTATGTTTTTCTAACTTTTATTTGGTCTAATCTCAGATAAAAAGACCCTGACATTAGACTAACAAATCATTCCTATGATCAAGTGTGGTTCTTGCTGAATGGGCGATCGCAATTCCCGTACTTCTGCTATGATTAAAAGAATATAAGCTCATCTATTCCTTCTTCTACACTAGGGGGAGCATCCTGGAGTTGACGGTGCATTCGGAGAATGATATCTTGGGGAACTTGGCGAATCCGTCTTTGATTTCGGGCCAAACATAGCCAAACTGGAGTTTTTACCCAAACCCCCATGATATAACTAAAGCCACAATCACGGGCGAGAGTAATTACTTCCCGACGATTTTTCCTTTGGGCGTTGGTAGCATCAAAAATCACTTCTTGATCTGCGGTTATGGCTTGCTGTAATTGCTGTTCCAGTTCGCGCCAAATTAGCAGCCAGGGTCCTTGAATTGCTTCTGAGCCAAAAAGCTGCCCTCGGATAGCATCTGTGGAAATTAGCTGCATCTGAGGGCATTCTGTCAATAATTGTTTTGCTAAGGTTGATTTACCGCTACCAGGAAGACCAATTAGCAAAATTAATTTAGTCATAGGGAATAGGGAACAGGGGACAAGAAAGATAAATCATCCAATTACCAATTACCAATTACCAATCACTACTAACTAAATAATTGTACCATCAGGAATTAAAGCATTTTTGAGAACAACGACAATGCCGCTACGGATGTAAAAGCCTTGCTTTTCTCTTTCTGCTTCTTGGATGTTGTCTTTATTGATAATTTTCACATTGTTACCAATGCGGGCATTTTTATCAATAATGGCACGGCGAATAATGGTATCTGTGCCAATACCGACGGGAACATCATCTTGTTCTAAACTGCATTGTCTTTCTACAGATGGTTGGTAATAGTCAGCACCCATGATCAGGGTTTCTTCAATTACCGATCCTGATTCTATCCGCGATCGCACTCCCAAAACTGAATGTTGAATCCGACAATCTTTCAAAATACAACCGTCGCCAATCATAGATTCTGTGATTTGGCAATTCAACAGTTTAGAGGGGGGTAAGTAACGAGCGCGAGTATAAATCGGTGCTGCTTCATCGTAGAAGCTAAAAGGAGGTAGGGGTTGCTTAGTCAGGGCTAAATTAGCCTCATAAAAAGATTCAATTGTCCCAATATCTTCCCAATAGTCGTCAAATAAGAAAGCTTGAACATTGTGATCCTTCGCTGCGTCAGGAATAATTTCCTTACCAAAATCAGTCCGTTCTAAAGATTCTTTTAGCAACTTAATCAAAACATCTTTTTTAAAGACATAAATCCCCATTGAGGCGATATATGGCTGTAATGCAGCTTGTTCCTTTGTCAACCCCAAGATGGTGGTATCAACACGCATTTGTGCTAAAGCTTCACCTTTGGGTTTTTCGCTAAAGTCAATTACCCTACCTGAATCATTAATTTTCATCAAGCCAAAGTCTGAGGCGCGACGATCATCCATAGGAATTACAGAAAGTGTAATATCAGCATTGGTATCTCTGTGACGCTGGATAAATTGTCGGTAATCCATGCGGTAAAGATGATCACCGGAAAGAATCAGAAATTCTTCTACATCCCACTCTTGTAACATCCAGATGTACTGACGCACAGCATCAGCCGTACCTTGGAACCAGTTGGGGTTTTCTGGGGTTTGTTGTGCTGCTAACACTTCCACAAACCCATCGCTAAACCCACTGAAGTTGTAAGCACGGGCGATGTGACGATTCAGAGAGGCTGAGTTAAATTGAGTGAGGACGTAGATTTTGAATATTTCCGAATTGATGCAGTTGCTAACAGGTATATCTATTAGACGATATTTCCCTGCTACTGGTACTGCTGGTTTGGCGCGGAGTTTAGTTAACGGATAAAGCCGGGTACCCGCACCCCCACCCAGAATAATTGCTAAAACTTTTTTCACAAAATTTCTCCCAACTGCCTTTCACTCTCATCTACAGTTTAGGACTGTATGTAACAACTAATAAAGGGGGATCAAAGAATCTTAGGGATGAATTTTTTCTTTACCCAGAAATGGCGATCGCGCGATCGCATCCAGACTCTTTAGCTTGACAAAGAGCATCATCGGCACGTTTTAGTATCACTGTGTCGGTTTTATCATCAGCTTGATAGACAGTTACGCCAATACTGATAGTAATTTTCATGGGTTGAAAGGTAGTATCTATCTCTAAATTACGAATTTGTTCACATAGATGTTCAGCTATTTCCATCGCTTTTTGTAACGTTGTCGCTGGTAAAATGATCATAAATTCCTCACCTCCCCAACGCCCTACTGTATCTTCATTGCGTAACCACTTAACTAACAGTTGAGATATTTCTTTTAATACTTGATCACCAATGGGATATCCATAGGAATCATTGACAAATTTCAAGTGATCAATATCAATTACTAAAAGTGAAAAAGGTTCTTTGTAAGATTGAGTTCGTTGAAATTCTTTTTTCAAAATTGCTAAAATGTTGCGTCTATTGGCAATTCCAGTTAAGGGATCAGTATTTGCTATTTTTTTCAATTTCTGACTTAATATTTTCTGTTTGTTTAAAGCAATTCTTAATTTATTCTCAATTTGATTGCGTTCACTTACATCTCTCATAGAAACAATTGAGACTTTTTGATCTAACCATTCAGTTTTCCCAACGGTAATTTCTGCCCGTCTGAGAATTCCCCGAGAACGAATAATATCAAGTTCTGCAACTTTTCCTACTACAATTGGTAGTCCCAATTCACGATTAATTAAATCGGATAATGGTCTATCAAACATTTGCGCCGCAGCCGGATTAGCAAATTTTACAACTCCTGCTTCATCAACAATTAAAATTCCATCTTTGATATGAGTAACGATGGTATTGAGTTTATTTTCACTTTGTTGTAACTGTCTAGTTTGGCGTTTTAGTTGAATATGTGTCCGCACACGGGCTAATAATTCTGTAGATCGAAAAGGCTTGGTTACATAGTCAGCCGCGCCCTTTTCAAAGGCTTCTAATAAATGTTCTTCTTCGTGACTAGCAGTCAGAAATAAAATTGGTATATGATGATAATCTGGATTTTTCTTAATTTGTTCGCAAACTTCCAAGCCACTCATTTCTGGCATCAATAAATCTAATAAAATTAAATCTGGTTGAATTGCTTGAAGACGTTGGAGGGCTTCTTTTCCACTTAAAGCATAGGTAATGGAATAACCTTGTGTTTCTAGGGTTCTTCCTAAAACTTGAATATTTTGAATCAGGTCATCAACAATTAATATTGTACAATCTTGGGGATTAAAAGCAATTTTTTCCATTATTTATATAGGGGTTGCTGAAAAAGTCTTCTCGTGGGGGCAGGCAAGAGGCAAAAGGCAAGAGGCAAGAGTGAAGAGTGAAGAGTGAAGAGGGTTTGGGCGATTTTACGTTTCTTTACACAGTTTGGTTTTATTGTGTTCACCTACTTATTTTCTTTTTTAGCAGACTCAAACCTTTGATAAGTAGTGAGACAGAATTAATTACACAATGCCATTGCGTAAGCGTTGCGTGGCGTTAGCCATATGGAACGAAGTGAAATGAAGCAATTCCCAGGGTTGTGATTGCTTCCCTTCCCTCGCAATGACTGTAAATATTTTTGTCCAATTACTTATATTTGTAGAATTTATGATAATCTTTTAGGGTAGCAATTTTTGTAACTTTTTGCTAATTTGTGGGAAATTAGCAGCGGTGTCAGCCAAATGAGCCAAATCAAAGGTATCAATTTGGGTTTTTAGCGTATTAGCGTATTCTATCAAATCAGGACATTTATACTGTTCTCCCCAATTTTGTAATCGCAGCGCAAAAGCTCGTAGTTGGTCAATTAGGAGGGTTTGATGTAAGGTTTTCCAGACAGACGCTTCTTCCTGTTGTAACAATTCTATCAGTTCTGGTAAATTTTCTAAGACTTGGGGCGACATTGGGGAAATGATGGTTTGTGTCTGGGAAGTAGATTTTAACTCTACTGATAACTGGGAGGGAAATAAACGTTGCAACTCACTAAAAAGATCCTGACGACTAACTGGTTTGCGAAGAAATCCTTGAGCTAAGGGTTGTAATTCTTCAAAGTCCTGTTCTTGAATGGAAGCTGTGACGATGATTACACAAATATCCGCTGTTGAGGGATTTTGCTTCAGGGCTTGTAGAACGGTGATTCCATCCATTTGCGGCATGACCAAATCTAGTAATATCAGGTCAGGATGATGTTCAATGGCTAATTTAAGAGCGATCGCCCCATTGTCTGCCATGATAATTTGGTGAGCAGTAGCATTAAAATAGGCGAAGAGCAAATCTCGGTTAGATTGTACGTCATCAACAATGAGAATTTTCAGAGCCGGAAATTGACTTAAATCATGATTTTGTGGGGTTAATGAGGGTGAAATTGCTGTGGTTTGAGTGACTGTAATTTCGGGAAATATTAAGGTGAAGGTGCTACCCTGTTCCAACTCACTTGTTACCTCAACTGTACCACCCATCATTTGCGTTAGACGGCGGCTAATAGTTAATCCTAGCCCGGTTCCGCCGTACTTGCGATTACTTTGTCCTTGACTTTGACGAAAAGCATCAAAAATCAAAATTTGATCACGGGGAGAAATCCCAATTCCTGTGTCAGCAACAGAAATTTCTAAATGGGCGTTATTCTGAATATTAGGGTTAATGCGGCTATGGACACGGATGGTAATCCCACCTTTTTCGGTAAACTTAATTGCATTACCGACGACATTCACGAGAATCTGCCGCAACCGGACTTCATCAATATATATTTCGACGGGAATGGATTCATCAACGTGGAGATTTAAAAATAATCCTTTTTCTTGCGCTCTTTGTAAGAACATTTGTTGAATGTCTTGCAGAAGTGAGGGAAGATTCACAGATTCATAGTTGAGTTTGAGTTTCCCAGCTTCAACTTTGGACAAATCTAGGATATCATTAATTAAGGTAAGCAAAGTCCGACCATTGGTTTGAATGGCTTGGAGATAACTTTGGGCTAAGTCGTCACTGACAAGGGTTTGTAATAGTTCGGAGAATCCTAAAATAGCATTCATGGGCGTGCGAATTTCATGGCTCATGTTGGCGAGAAATTCACTTTTGGTGCGACTGGCGGCTTGAGCTTTTTCGGTGGCTGCTTCTAGGGCTAAGTTTTGTTGAGCAAGTTCTATTTGTCGCTGTTCAGCCTGTTGTAGAAGTTTAGCATGAGCGATCGCAATTCCCACTTGAGCAGCTACAGCTTCTAAAAGGGCAACATCTTCAGTAATCCAATGGCGTTGATGATTACATTGGTGTAAGCAAATCAGCCCGTTGGCTTTTCCTTGATAGGATGTACGAATTGCCAATACTGATTTTAGTCCAATTTGTTGAGAAATTTCTCTACTTGATGATACCAATGGATCTGCAAATACATCATCTATAATGATTGCTGTATCTTGCTGAAGGATTTGATGAATTTGGGGATTACCGGCAATAGGTCCTAGGACTCCTTGAAGGGAAGCAATATCACCGCTCAAGTATTCTGCTACTATTGGTAGATGTTCCGTTGGTTCAAGTTCGTAAGTATGCAGGAAACAACGATCTACGCCAAAGGCTTCACCAATGCGGTTTGCGGAGGTTTCAAAGATTTTTTGGGGTTCGAGACTTTGGCGAATTTCGTCGGTGATTTGTTTTAATAGTCGTTCCCGTTGTACCTGTTGTTCGAGAATCTTTTCAGCAGCTTTGCGATCGCTAATATCAACTAAATAGCCTACACACTCTAACGGCTCATTTTCTTGATCCCTAATTAACCGCAACTGAGCAAAAAACCACCGATAGTCACCATCAGCGCAGCGTAACCGATATTCTAAGGAATAGGTATTATCAAATTCTAACCTATTTAATCCTGCTAACACCCGATTTCTATCTTCGGGATGGATATAATCATACCAAAATCCAGTTTCATCTAAAAATACTTCAGGAGAATAACCAAGAATCAACTGCACGTTATCACTAATAAAGGTAGCTCGATAATCTCTAGTAGGTTGACAACTAAATAAAATAGTTTGGCTAGAGTTCATTAAAGCTCGTAATCTTTCTTCACTTTGGAGCAAAGCCATTTGTGCTTGTTTGAGTTCGGTAACTTCCACAACTACCGCACTGACAGCCTTACCCCCATCAAGTTGATTAACAGGATAATAACTAGCAATCCAATGTCTTTGGATATTTGGTTGTGAAGGTGTAAACCCAGAAATCTCTATATTGCGAATTGGTTTTCCTGTTGTTAATACCTGATCTAAAATCGGTTCAACCCGATTGGCTAAATCTGGTAATACTTCTCGGAGTTTTTTACCAATATGTGCATTGGCTGGTAAACCATTAATTTCCGCCATTGCTTCGTTAACTCGCACAAAGCGGAATTCTTCGTCATGAAGTACCAACCCCACAGGATTTGTATTATAAAGTTTTTCTAATTCCTCCGTGCGACGTTGTAGAGCTTCCTGGACTTGCTTAATTTCATTAATATTTACAAAAGTAATGACCACACCATCGGCTTGTCCATCATCTCTGAGATATGGATATAACCGCATCAACAAATGATTTTCTGTATTATTAATTCTTACTTCTTGTTCAATGGGGCGTTCTGTTTCCACTACCCGCTGTAATAGTTCCAGCAGATTGGGACAATTCATATTATGGGTAATATGCTGAACCGGACGTTCGACATCAGTTTCTAACAGGTTAATAGCAGTTGTAGCTGCGGGAGTAAATTTACGAATTCGCAATTCTCTATCTAGGAAAATTACGCCAATTTCACTACTTCGCAGCAAATTATCCACGTCGTTGGATAATTCTAATAATTGACGAATTTTCGTTTGATATTCTGTATTAACTGTATATAGTTCTTCGTTAACGGAATGTAGTTCTTCATTGGTACTTTGCAACTCTTCATTAGAAGCCAAGAGTTCTTCATTAGTGGCTTGTTGTTCTTCGTTAGTAGTTTCTAATTCTTCAATTGTGGCTTGGAGATTTTCTCTGGTTTGCTGTAATTCGTATTCTAAATCAAGAATGCGTTGGGTTGCTTCCGCGTCTTGCTGAAAAGCTTCAGGACGGTTGGGTAAAGAAGGACGTTCTTCATTCTCAATAATTAACATGAAGAAGTCCGTCATGCGGGTATCTCCCGTATGATAGGTAACTTCTAAATTGACACTACGAATATTATTGCCCTGATTTAAGTGAATATTACCGTAAAGAACAGTTTTTCGTTCTCGTTTGGCACGATGTAGGGCAGTATTAATAGGTAATTTTAGGGTAGTTGGGACTAAATCAGCGATCGCTCTGGTCATTTGTCCTTCTGGGACTTGCATAATCTGTACCATATCAGTAACGACGTGGAAAAGTTCCAAATCATCATTAACTAACAAACAGGTACATTGTCGGCGGCGGACAAAAGCACTAAAAGCTGCACCCAAAGCCGGATCAAATTGCACTGTCCCCCGTCTGGTTTGACTAGGACGAGCAACGACGGGAGTTATATATTCTAAATTTTGATTCAGAATCGGTAAACGCACATTTCGCCGCTTTTGATAAATTTTAAACTTCTCATACAGGGGACTAAATTCTTCAATTAATTCCCCTGGTGTTTCCGCTGCACCCAACAACAAAATACCCTTGTGCATTAAGGAAAAATGCAGCATTCTCATTACGTGCTGTTGCAAAACTGGCTGCATATATATCAGGACATTACGGCAGCTAATCAGGTGCATTCGCGTAAATCCGGCATTTTTCGCCAAGTTGTGGGGAGCAAAAATAATCATTTCCCGCAACGCCCGCGACACATGGAAATTACGGTTACGGAAGGTAAAATATTTTTCTAAGCGTTTACGAGAAACATCAATACTAATACTTTCAGGATAAATCCCTTCGGCGGCTTTACTTAAAGCGGCTGCATCTATATCTGTGGCGAAAATTTTCACACTCAGTTGTTTACCTAAACGGTTGATGACTTCATCCATCAAAATCGCCATAGAATAGGCTTCTTCCCCGGTAGCGCAAGCTGTCACCCATACCCGCAACTGTTGACCATTTTCTAAGGGGCTAATTAATTCAGGTAAGACTTCTTTATCTAAGTATTCCCAGGCTTCTGAATCCCGGAAAAATCTTGTCACCCCAATCATTAAATCATCTCGCAGCAGCGCTCGTTCTTCGCTGGAGGTGGTTAGATATTGTACATATTCATCTAAGAGATTATGCCCACTCAGGGAACAACGGCGGTAAATGCGGCGGCTGAGGGTGCTGGGTTTATAATAGGAAAAATCGAGCTTTTCATATTGATTAAGAATTTGAATAATGGCGCGGAGTTTCTCTGATTCTAGTTCTGGAAGTAATGATTCCCCTGGACTTGCTCCTTGGCGCTGCATTTGGATGATTTCATAAATCGTCCTTGCCATTTCTGCCGGTGGTAGCACTTGATCTACAATACCTGTAGCGATCGCACTTTGGGGCATCCCATCAAATTCTGCTGTTCCTGGTGACTGGACAAAGGTTAACCCACCGGACTCGCTAATGCTTTGTATCCCCCTTGTGCCATCACTTCCCGTTCCTGAGAGAATCACAGCCATTGCTTGTTCACCATGATCTCTTGAAAGAGAATCGAGAAAAATATCAATGGGGAAATTCGGTTGTTGTCGCGGCGGTTCGCTTTGCTGAATTAACTCTAATATCCCATCATTAACAACTAAATTATTCTGAGGCGTAATTAAATATACTGTATTCGGTTCAATCTGCATTCCGCTTTGTACCCGCTTCACTGTCATGCGAGTGCGCCGTTCTAGCAGTTCTTTCATTAAACTTTTAAAGTCTGGAGACAAGTGTTGGACTACAACGAAGGCAGCACCACTGTCTGCGGGCATATTATCAAAAAACTCTTCTAATGCTCGTAGTCCTCCCGCAGAAGCTCCAATGCCAACTACAAAGCAATGGGTCTTAGTCTCTTCAGACACTACTTATAAACTCCTAATTTTATTTGTTAACTATTGTATAGCACCAAAAGATAAATTACTCAATTTTGTGGGATGGGCATCCTGCCTGTCCTTGACCATAACATCTGCTCAAAGTCTCGAATACCGTCCATGATTCGGTAATATTTGGGATTACTTTGAAATAACCAATATGCCATTATTTTTTTCCTTGAGAAGTTGGTCGGGTGACGGGGGCGATCGCCTATTCAAGTTGGCTAAACTGTGGTAGCGAATTATATTCGCCAAATTTTTTAGCCTTAATCTATTATTTTTCATCCTCTTCCCAATTCAAAATTTTTGAATCTAATTGTTTCAGGGTTTCTTTCACTGTATTGTCTAATGTATGACGGTCATACCCCTGGATTGATTCTGCTTCGATTTCAATGGTAATTTTAATGTTGGATGCTCCTGCTTGAAGTGGTGTAATTACACCACGAACTAGATTAGATAGTTTACTCCAAGGTAAATCTGCTTTGAATTTAACTTTTTTAACTTTAGTTTGAGTTTTTGCTTCACTGGAAGGATTGACATTATAAGTTCCAGATGGAGTTTCAACCTTGCCAGGATTTACTAAAGGATTTTCACCCGTTGAATTAGTTGATGTTGAATTACCTGATGAAGTTTGACTTATATTTTCTGGTGTTTTATTACTATGAGAATCTGAATTATTATTTGAATTATTATCAGATTGAGTTTGTAACTGTGTTTTTTCTGCTTGAGCAAGTTCAGGACGTACTAAAATAGCTGCTAATGTCACTTCATGAAGATTATCTTCATAATAAAGTTTTTCATTAAATCTAACACCAAATTTACCTTCTTTAACTCCTATTTTCACTGCTTCTAAAATGACTAATTCATTTTCTAATAAAGGTTTCTGTCCAGGAGTTCTGAGAGAGTTATTATAAATATCTTGTAAACTTTTCTCAGTTTCATTAGCACTTAATCCCTTTAAAAGTACATTTGGTGCAATCTTAGAAATAATATGGCGTTGATTTTTGAGGTGATTTTCTATCCGTTCTAGCCAAGAATTACCTTCTACTTTTGTAGCTGTACTAAAATCATTATAATCTATAGTATTTTGACCACACCATGCTAGATGACGATAAGCTACAATCAAACCGTTTACTGTGTCTTTTTTCGCTTGGCTCAGTTTGTCCTGTAAATCAGTTTTAGATGATAATGAAAGAGTCTTTTTCAGGTCTTGATCTTCTGTGATAGCACTTAAAGCCAAATAGCGTTTTAGGTGCTTTTCTAGTGTTACATAATTAGCAGCATCTACAATTACTAAAAATACTGTGTTTTTATAAATGCGAAAAGATGTATTGCTAAATAATTCTTGGGTAAATTTCTCAGTCTCTTCATCTCCCTTTTTATAATTAGGATGTAAAATCACTAATTTAAACTTAGTATGATCAGGAATATCCTGAGACTCTTTCCAAATATGGGTTTCAAAAAATTTACTTTTAGGCTGTTCTTTGATTAATTCCCGTAATTTATCTGTAATTTGTTCATCATCAATTAATTGCTCCCTATCAACAATAACTCGGTTTAGATTGGGTTCATTTTTAAAACTATAAAGAGGTTTTTCTTCATGAAAATACCAAAGATTATCGGCTAATTTTGCTATAGCATCTCCAATGATCGTAGAAGGAATACTACTATTAAGTAAGGCTATTCTTAACCAAGATAAACTAACTCCTCTTCTATCTGAACCACTAAAAGAATAGAAAAATACTCCTGTTGCTAATTTGGACGCAATATTATATTTTTCATATTCACTTCCCATATCTCTATCAATCTGTTGAGATTTACCCATGATATCGGAAGTAATAATACTATCAAATTCATTGCCAATATGTTTAATTAATTCTCGTTTTAATGCTGGATTTGATAGGTTTATTTGTGATGATTGAATTAAAGGATCTGCACCTTGTTTATAAAGGTCTTTAATTACTTCTGCTAATAGCCTTAATACTCCTCTAGTGCGCTGAAATGTAGGAAATGAACCCCATCTTTCATACAGAGTATCTATCAATTCGGGATGAAAAGGATAGGCTTGTTCTATTTTATCCCGATAGCTAATTTCTTTGACTTCTGAGGGTACATCATTACCTAGTTGTTGATAAAGACGAAAATAGGTTTCTGCTGTTTGTTTATGCTGGTCAATATCTCCTATACTATCAAATAAACGTTTTCTGACAACTTCATAAATCTCTATACCGTCTACAGGTACATAAATAGTTTCTACTCTACCAGCTATTTTTTCTAATTGCGATAATGCTCTAGTTGCGGCTTCATCAAATTGTTCTAAATCACTTTTTGGTAAAGTAAGAATTAACACTGAATTATCAGAAGCGGCGATGACTTCGGTAATTTCTTGTAAAAATACTAAAGTTTGTCCTTGGGCAATTTTTTCCTGTTTTTCTAGTTGGTTAGCTTTGGTAATATATGCTAATAATTCATCTATTAAAATCAAAACTGAGCCACTTTGTTTGATGATTTCTCTTAATAGTTCCTTCCCTGGAGCAATACGTTTTTGGTCATGGTCTTTAATTAAATGATAACAACCCAGTTGTTCTGCTATTTTCCCCCAAGGAGTTTTACCATTAATTACATCAGCTTCTGTTCCTACAAATACCGCTACTTTGGTACTAGGAATTGATAAGTTATTAGCTAAAGATTGAATTTGGGATAAATGATTAATTTCACTAAATGATTTAACCAGATGATAAATTGCTAATAAAGAATGGGTTTTACCACCTCCAAAAGGGGTTTGTAGTTGAATAACTTTATCTCCCGTACTATTAGCTATACAGGTTAAAACGTTACAAATTAATCTTTGTAAACCGCTAGTTAAATAGGTTTTTTCAAAGAATAAACGAGCGTCTAAATATTCTTGGGGTGCTGTACCTTTAACCACTTCTGCAATATCCACAGCAAAGGATGATTCGTTAAATGTACCGTCACAAATTTCTTTTCTTGGGGTGGCAATATTCCACCATGCTGGTAATGTCATTGTTTTTTCTCCTGTTATTTGATTTGGTAATAATATAATCAATTAGTTAAGGATAAGGGAGTAAATTAATTCCAGAAATAAAGCGATAATCACTTTGGTTCTTTGTTAGTAAAGGAAAATTATTAATAATAGATGTAGCAGCAATAAAGGCATCTGGCATTAATAATCCATGACTTAAACGGTAGGTTTTGATTAATTCTACCGTAAAAATTGATATATTATCATTGATTTGGCTAATGTCATAACGGGATAAAAATTTGTTGATATGCTGTAATTCTAGTTTGTTTCTACAGCCTACTATTAATTCCATTTCAGTAATGACGCTAATACTAATCTGATTCGTTTTTTCTTCTAAATCAAGACGATTAATAGCTATGTCAATATTACGACTAACATCTATTAATATATATGTATCTACTAAAATCATAATTTATCTCCACTCTTTTTGTCTAATATTTTTCACCCATTCAGTGCTATTTTCCATATCTGTTCTATCAGACCATATTCCAATAAAAGGCTCTTCTTTTAATGGAGTTAATTCTGGTTTTTTTGGAAGTATAGAAAGGATTTTTGTTTGCAAAATTTGTTTTTCTTCCAAGGTTAAAGTATTGATGATGTGAACTAGGGAATCAACTAATTGTAAGTTCATAAACAACTCCTTGTGATTTTGTTTGAATTTTGGCTAACATTTATGGCTCTTGCGTCTCTTTTATGGTGATTGAGGATTGATGATAACAAAACCCTTACGGGACAAGGGTTATAAACAATTATTTCCATATTTTCAATGAAATGCCTACACAATAGGGCTTTCAATGATTTTGAACCAGGGTTTCCATAAAAATAACCGAAGAACCACATTTATTAACTAGTATTAACTAGCAAGAGAAATTACAGTTTCAGATGCTGTAGGTTGGGTTGAGGAACGAAACCCAACATTTGTAAGTTATTACTTGTTAGCTTTTGTTGGGTTTCACTTCGTTCTACTCAACCTACGGACTAGCAAGAGAAATTACAGGTTCAGATGCTGTAGGTTGGGTTGAGGAACGAAACCCAACATTTGTAAGTTATTACTTGTTAGCTTTTGTTGGGTTTCACTTCGTTCTACCCAACCTACGGACTAGCAAGAGAAATTACAGGTTCAGATGCTGTAGGTTGGGTTGAGGAACGAAACCCAACATTTGTAAGTTATTACTTGTTAGCTTTTGTTGGGTTTCACTTCGTTCTACCCAACCTACGGACTAGCAAGAGAAATTACAGGTTCAGATGCTGTAGGTTGGGTTGAGGAACGAAACCCAACTATTACTTGTTAGCTTTTGTTGGGTTTCACTTCGTTCTACTCAACCTACGGACTAGCAAGAGAAATTACAGGTTCAGATGCTGTAGGTTGGGTTGAGGAACGAAACCCAACTATTACTTGTTAGCTTTTGTTGGGTTTCACTTCGTTCTACTCAACCTACGGACTAGCAAGAGAAATTACAGGTTCAGATGCTGTAGGTTGGGTTGAGGAACGAAACCCAACATTTGTAAGTTATTACTTGTTAGCTTTTGTTGGGTTTCACTTCGTTCTACCCAACCTACGGACTTCAGATCCTCTCCCTATAGAAAAGAGGTGTAATAATTTTCCAACAACCCTGATTAAAACAACCCTAATTGTTTACTTTCACTTCCTGCTTTTTGATAACTTTCCCGTCCATAAAGTAAACCTTGTAACATCTGCTTTTCCTTATCACCATCTGGTAATACTTCAGAAATAGATTGTGCTACTTGCCAAAAGGCATTATTATTTAATTTTCCTGTGCTGGTTAAAAGTTCTGTAATTTTCTCTCTATTATTCTTCTCCCATAATAATAACATTTGATGCAGGATATCAACCATGTTTTCTAGTTTTTCTTGGTCAATAAATTTTTTATCTCTATCTTTGGGACTAAGAACTGTAATAAATTCTTTATCTTTCTTAATAAATCCTTTATTCCAATATTCGGTAATTTCTATACCACAAGCTGATGCTAATTTTCGTCCTTCGTCAAATATGACTTTACTATTACCAAATGTCCACCGCCATAGTAAATAAAAGCGGGTTTGGGGGTCAATTCCTCCCAGTTCTTGCGGGTTTTTGAGAATTTTAGTTAATGCGTATTCACTA
This sequence comes from Anabaena sp. AL93, assembly GCF_001672085.1. NCBI lineage: Bacteria > Bacillati > Cyanobacteriota > Cyanophyceae > Nostocales > Nostocaceae > Anabaena > Anabaena sp. AL93. The sequence continues at coordinate 53,628 of NZ_LJOU01000021.1, forward strand.
ACGGTTTTACGGATAAATTCTAATAGGGTTGCTGCTTCTATGGTGTCTCCTGCATAAGTTTCTACGGTTTGGTATTTTCCAAATACTTCTAATGCAGGACCAATGGCAGAAATAAAGAAGTCACTACCGCTTATTCCTTGACTCCAAAAATGGTCTAATCTTTCTTTGATCTTTTCCTGTAGTTGGGTTTCTATTTCTTCAAAATAGGCTGTTTCTGCACTGGTACGTTTACGACATACCATGTATATTGATGATGCTAATGCGGCTGAATCCATTGCTCTTAATCTTGATTTCATTTCGCTATGAATAGGAATACTTCCTGTTAAATATAATCCTGCTTTTGAAAGGGCATTAATAATAGTTTCCCAAGCATCTGTAGATTTATGGGCAAAAACAATAACAGCTATTCCTGATGGTTTTAAGGTGCGGGAAATTTCTTGAAATGCTTGACCGATTTTTTCTTCAAAATATTGTTTTCCTGCTTCTGTACCGCCGTTATCATGACTATAAGCTACGGCTTCATCTGATTTAGGAGTTAGAGGAGTGGCAAATAGTTCGGGGTAATATTCTCCTATATTTCTTGATAGCCAAACATAGAAAAAATCTGATAAGTAGGAATAGGGTACACTGTCATAATAAGGAGGATCTGTAATTATTGCATCAAAATAATTATCAGGATAGGGTAAATTTGTTGCTGATGATTGAGTTGTTATAGCAGAAATATTTTTTAATTGTGAGCAATGATCTATAATTTTAATTATCCATTCCTGCATATTAGGAAATCCAACATTAGTAAAACTATTAAGTTCTACATAATCCCATAGCATAGGTAAAGCTTGACGAGCAAAAACGTGCTGTATTTTTTCACAAGTATTATCCCAACCGACTAAATTAGAATTTTTATCAGCTAAACGATCTAAAATAATAGCCAAATAAGTAGCGATCGCTTTAGCATAATCTTCATCATACCCTTCTTTTAAGATTAATTGATGAGCTTGTTTTACAGCATCAGCAAACGTAATTAAAGCTAACTTTTGACGGGAATTAAATAAAGATCCCCAGGTATTCATTCCATATAAAGGAACATTAAAAACACCACTCATTAAAGGTAATTCTTCATCAGGAATAGGATCAATACCCCACTTATCCCATAAATCATTCTGCTTAGATTCTAAATAAGATTGAGCATCATTAAATATTTCCATATCTTCAGCAGTTGCTAACCGATAGGTTTTACCAGATTGTTTAGGATTGTGTAAAACCACCGCAACCATTCTTTGACTAGCAATACCATCTATAAATTGTTTTCTAGTATCTTTATCAGTTAAACTACTACCACAACAGGGACAAATTACCTTAGCTCTTGCTACTGTACCCGTTGTAGGATCAAAATCAATATTATCATTTGCGACAATTTCAAAATCAATTTGATTATTTCCTGATTCATTAATTATAGGAATGATTTTTAAAGCAACTTTCTTATTATCTTTTTTAGCCAACCACAAATTAGAAGTTAAGGGAATTTCTACCCCACAATCAGGATTTTGACAAGTAACCGTTCTCATCCAATAATAACCTACAGGAATACGCCCATCGGCTTCATGAGGGTAAAATTTACCGATTTCTTCCTTAGCAGTTTCTAATACCCAATTACCCCATTTTTTCACATCTTCCAATAGAGGATTATATTCCTGTTCAAGTGTGGGATTTTGAACTTCTTTGTTTTTAGCATCTGCAAGTTCAATAATTCTAGTTTTTAATTGTCCATATTTTTGGGGAAATTCTAAAGTTGCCTTTTCAATTAAAACTGCTACAGGGTTTAAATCATTAGCATAGGTTTCACAACCCAATCTCAACGCTTCCAAAGGAATAGAACCACCACCAGAAAAGGGGTCTAAAACCTTGGGAGGAATGCCATTATTAGCTTCTAAAATATCAGCCCTAGCTTGATTTAATAATTCTTGATTATTAGCATTTTCCCATTTAGAAAGTTCTGCTATAAATTGATTTTTCTGTTTAATTTCTGATTCTGTAAAAGCGGGAACTAAAGCAGCATAAATAGTAGCACGGGAAGCAGCTAAAGGTTTTCTTGACCACCAAATATGTAAGGTAAAATATGTCCATGTCTAATGTTTTTTTCTTTAGCGGAATATTCGCTAACTTCTTGGATGGGAAATGATTGTTCTATAGCTGCTTGGTTCATAGTTTTAGTGGTTGTGAGGTTTTCAGATCCCCGACTTCTTAGAGAAGTCGGGGATCTTTTGGAGGGGTATCTTTAGCAGAGAAGTCAGGGATCTGAATTTGGTTAATTTTGCGGTAAATAGGAATCAATTAACTGCTGAAATTCCTCCAGAGAATTAACATGAATACTGGGTAAAAGTAAATTTTCCAGGATAGACATATCATCAATTTGCTTGATAGTATAGATCATCTTTTCTGGAAGATTAGCAAATCTGTTAGAGAGGATTTTGATAATGTTTTCTTGACAAGTTTTTCTAGCACCAATTTCCTTACCTTTTGCTTGGGCGTTTTCTTCAATAGTGCTGAGGAATGGCATATTTAACTCCTTTTCGTAATCATCTAATTTGGTTTCAAATGCTGTTTGTAATGGTGGTGGTAAAGTCATCATTTTATCAATGATCTTAACTAGATTAATAATATCAAACTTAGTTAAGCCCTTTTGATATAATGCTCTAACTAAACTCCATTTCCATTGTTCTCTTTCAGTTAAATTACTAGTGGTAGCTTTGGTTTTCAGATGTGCCATTACTATTGTAGCAAAGAGATTATCACTTGTGGTCAGATATTCCCATTCATAGTCTAATAGTTTGACTATACTAAATTCAATTTTGACTCGACTATTACCTAAACCGTATTCATAACTATTTGGTCGCCATTTTTTGTTTTCATCTCCTAATATTGCTAAACTAATTACTGGTTGATTAAATAAATCAAAAGAACGATAATTGTAGATAAACATTCTTTTTGGAAACTCTTTATCATATTGACTTTGTACTTCTATATGAATTAAAATCCAAATTATTTCACCATTTAATAACCACACTTGAAACAATTTATCCGCATACCGTTTTTCTGTTTGACTTGATGCGGTAATTTGTTCTAATTCCTTATCTAAGGATATTGGTTGTTTACTCCAGTCAATTTCTTGGTGAATTTCTGGATAGAAGAATAGTAAGAATAATTCCAGATATTCTCCTATTGCTTCTTTCCATGTATCATCATAATTTGCGGTAATGTCGCTCATAATTAATATTATATCCCTGGTTATTTTATTAATTTTATCAGATCCCGGACTTCTCTAAGAAGTCCGGGATCTAACTCTGATTGCTTTCACAATTAGCATGATAACGCCAATCATTAACGACATACCGAATTACACTTACCTCCTCAGCAGGGTTTAAATGAAGTGCTGGATTTTGAATTGTGTATAATGTAGGATTAGTTGCTGCATTTTCCACAATATAAAGCCAATATTCATCTCCTAAACGATTAGCCATTACCCATTCATTAGGAGTTAAAGAAATTGCTCCAGTAGCAGACCTAGCTTTAACTTCGATATAACGATAATTACCTGAATCATCACAGGAACGAATGTCATAACCTACATATTCTAAAGAAACATCTTGAGGATTTCTCTGCTGTTGTTTCTCGTATTCAATAGTAGTTTCCATACCAATTAATTCAATTTCTTTATTACTATGTTGGTCAGAACTGCCAAATTTAGGAACAATAGGTATGACTTGAATAACGCTTAAAATCTCAGGTTCTGAAAGATAAAGATTAGTTTGGACTCTAATATCTTCTTCTAACTTGAGTTTTTTCTGTTCTAAATCATCTCGGTTACGCTGTTCATTACCAATAATGACATCAGGAATATTATCACCTTGGATTTTTCTAATCTCATAGTCAGTTAATTTGGCTTCTGACTCTAAAATTAAAGAATCAATGGATTTTAAACCGTATTTTCGCTTAATTTGAGCATCTGATAAACGTTTCTGTAATAATTCTTGTTGATAGGGGTCTAAATAGTTATCTAAAATATAAGCTATAGCATTTTCCAGTTTAGATTTCAGATTGCTAACTTTTAATGCTTCTACTAATTCTTCTATAATTTCTGTAGATTCGTCATTGGGCTTTAAATCCCATAGCACTGAAGGATTAACAATTTGAAAATTATCTAACTTGTCTTGATACAAACACACTAATCTACGTCCGGCTATTTCTCCACTACCATCTTGAATTTCACCAGACATAAACCATAATAAACCGTCCCATTTACCATCAGGGTCTAAAAAAACTGAGCCTTTATCTATTTCTTTTTGATATTGTTTAAATAAATGTTCTAAAATTGCTTCCATTAAAGGATGACCACTGGTAACAAATTCTGCTTGTGCTTTGGAAGTAGCTTTTTTCTCAAAACCAAAGTTTAAATATTCTCGTTGTACTTCTCCATATTTGAGTTTAAACTCATGGGGTTGATTTCTTAACTCAAAAGGCACATTAGTAATACGCCAAAAGCCATTTTGACGTTTTTCGACTTTGATTTTTAAATATTTAGCTGCTCTTAAAAAGAACCTTTCAATATATTCTGGTACAAGACGATTTTCCTTAGCTGTACGCTGTTCTTGATTAATTCGAGATAAATCAATATGACGAGTAGCCAAAGCCTCTAAACTAGCCTGTTTAACTTTATTAATTGCTTCCATATCTGGAACTTTATCCATGTCTGCTAAGATATCATCTATGGTTCTTTTATTAGCGATCGCATCGAGAATTAAATCCTTTAAACTAGCACCTTGTAAAACATCACCAATGACATCAAAAACTCTATCTCCTAGAGCTTCTTTCATTGCTTCTAACTTATCAAATAGCTTTTGTAAAACCTGACCTTCCCTAGTATCCAAAGCCACTAAATTGTAAATATGAACTTCATGTTCTTGTCCATAGCGATGAATTCTACCCATTCTTTGTTCTAAGCGATTAGGATTCCAAGGAATATCATAATTCACCATTAACCAACAAAATTGTAGATTAATACCTTCACCTGCGGCTTCCGTAGCTACCATAATTTGAGTTTTATTTTTAAACTCATATTCAGCTTTAATCCGAGCATCCATATTTAAGCCACCATGAATTAAAGTCACACTATACTCCCACTTTTTCAGCTTTTCTGCTAAATATTCCATTGTATCTTTTGACTCAGTGAAAATTAGTAACTTTTCCTTACTTTCTCGAATTTTTCTTTCTTCTAAAACTTCCCGTAAGCGATTGAGTTTTGTTTCAATCTCTTGCTTTTCTGCTGCTTTAGCTAACTTAACTAAAAACTCTAAATTAGTAATTTCTAACTTTAATTCATCTAAAGATTCGGCTGAAGATAATTTAGCAAGTAATTCTTCTTCTTTACTGTAGCGTTCCTCATCTTCCAAGTCTTCTAGATAATCTTCATTATAAATACCATCCTGAATTAATTTGCCTTTTTTATATAAATCTTCTAATCGTTGTTTGCGACGTTCTAAAGATTTTAAAACGGCTCTGACGCTAGAAGCCAAACGTCTTTGCAGAACAGTTAAAGCAAAAGCCACATTACGTTTTTCTTTTTGGAGAGCTTTGTTAAAGTTCTCTTCTACATAATCGGTAACAGCATTATAAAGTTTTTTCTCTTCTTCATTCAGATAATACTTAATCGTTTCCACTAAACGGGGTGGGAATAAAGGTTGTCCATCAAAGTTTTTTAAATCTTCTTTTAAACGACGTAAAAATAAAGGATTATCTGCATCTTCAATAGAAGTTGCTAACATTTCTGTATTAGCAAAGAAGTTAGGTTGTAGTAAATCCAGAAATAATTTGAAGTTTTCAGGATCTCCTCTATGGGGAGTAGCAGTTAGTAAAATTAAATATTTAGAATTACTAGATAGGGTTTCTCCTACAGTATAACGAGCAGTTTTACTAATTTTCTCTCCATATTTATAAGCAGACATTTTATGAGCTTCATCAACAATAACTAAATCCCATCTAGCATCATTAAAAGCTAACTGCACATCATTTTGTTTAATAAAATCAAGGGAGGTAATGATTTGAGGAAATTCTGTCCAAACATTTTGACTCCAACTAGCATTAACTACTCCCCTGTCTACCATCAAAAACTTCTCAGAAAAACGCTCCTTCATCTCTCGTAACCATTGGCCTTTGAGATGTCCAGGAACAACGATTAATACTCTATTTACTAAACCTCGATATTTTAATTCTTTAATTAATAATCCTCCCATGATGGTTTTACCAGCACCGGGGTCATCTGCTAATAAGAAACGAATATTAGGACTTTTGAGAATGTAATGATAAATAGCTTCAATTTGATGGGGTAATGGGTCAACTTGGGATGCACTGATACCATAAAGAGGGTCAAATTGAAAAGCATTGCGAATGCGTGTTCCTTCTAAGTATAAAAATACTGATTCAGGATTTCCTGTAAATTGAAATTGTAGGTCTTTTTGTTCTTGGAGATCAATTAATTCTTGAATAGGAATAACAGGATCATAATATTTATTAGTATTAATACCAACAGCTTCTATTTTTACTCTGGAAGTTCCTATCATTTTAGATGATAAAACTTTTACGGGTTCAGGAAATTTGTCTCCGCAAATAATGATTCCTGGCTGTAACTGTTCTATCTTCATTGTTTATATCCCGATAATTCATTCAGATCATCAATAGCAGGGGAAATTGTTCCCCCACTTCCCCAAACTTCTGCCCAATCTTGTCCATATCCATAGCTGAGGGCTTAGATCGCTCATTTTCCCAACGCTTAACAGTACCATAAGTCACATCTAGATAAGCTCCAAACTGTGCTTCAGTAAGTCCAGTCAACAGGCGAAACTTCCGAATTAGCCCCCCAATTTCGGTTTTTTTGACCACGAATGGTCTTTTTAAGATTGCCTGATTTCAGAGGAAGAAGCAACAGGGAACAGGAAAAACTCATGTTTAAAAACATGAGATTGAAATAATGACACTGTTTTTTTCGTGCTACGCATCTTTTAAAAACATCTTTTTTTTGACTGAAGCTCTAAACTGGTGCAAATGAGTGTTTCTTATCTGTTCCCAGTTAAGAGTTCCCTGTTCCCTTTTTTTGTAACAAGTATTATATCTTCTGACATAATAAGCACATTTAAAAATAAAAGCAATAGCAAAAACCGCTAATTTTCCGAGAATTCGCTAGTTTTTTAGTTTTCTTTAATGTTTGAATTGGATAAAATCCAAATATGCACCAAGTAAATCCATCGTCATCTACCAAAAGTTAGATATTAAATAAATGCCTACAGCAATTTCTACCCAGCGATAGGGGATGGTTTTGGAGGGAACTAGTAGTTCGTCAAATTTATTTTGACGGGTAATGATCGAAAAAACTTCTGTTCTTCCCTCCCTTACCCCCCTTACCTCCCCTACCC